>JAQYWL010000310.1 GCA_030145035.1 Desulfobacteria bacterium
CACCTGACACCTGACACCTGACACCTGGCCACTGATCACTGGAGCAAGGATATCACTAGACTATAACCTTTGAACCTTGAACCCTGAACCTGGAACCGATCACTTTAGGTATAAATCAGACTATGCTCATCCACCTCATCGCAGCAGCCAGGCCTAACTTCATGAAAATTGCTCCCCTTTACCACGCGCTAAAAAAGGAGAAATGGGCGAGCCCTATTATCGTTCATACGGGGCAACACTACGATCTGAACATGTCCGATGCTTTTTTTGAAGACTTGAGCCTTCCGCAGCCCGACCTTCACCTTGGTGTGGGGAGCGGCACCCATGCAGAGCAGACCGGCCATGTTATGATAGCCTATGAAAAGGCCCTCCTAAAAACACGACCCGATCTGGTCATTGTAGTGGGAGATGTAAACTCCACCATGGCCTGCTCCCTCACCGCTTCCAAACTCCAGTATGCACCAACTAGCCCGCCAGAGCCCGTCCGTCTGGACGGAGAGGATCTTCGACATCAAGCAACAAGCAAATCTTCAATCGTCAATCGTCAATCGTCAATCGTCCGGCATCGCCCGCTTATCGCTCACATCGAGGCAGGTCTCCGCTCCTTTGACCGAACCATGCCGGAGGAAATCAATCGCATCGTGACTGATTCCCTGGCCGATATCCTCTGGACCCCGTCTCCTGATGCCGACGAAAATCTAATCCGGGAGGGTATATCTAGAGACAAGATCCATCTGGTTGGCAATATCATGATTGACTCCCTGGAGATGCTTCGGGGAAAAATCGAGAAACAGGCTGTTTATGACGAGTTTCGTTTAAAAGCGGGTGATTATGGTCTCGTTACGCTACACCGCCCCTCAAACGTGGACGACCCGAGGGTTTTGAAAGCACTGTGTGCGGTCCTCACTCGTATCACAGAAAGAATCCCTCTTGTTTTTCCAGTTCATCCCCGGACACGAAAAAACCTTGAGCAGGCTGCATTAATGCCCTCTTTAACTACTACTAACGGGCTATTCCTTCTAGAGCCATTGAGTTATGTTTGGTTCATGAATCTGGTGTTTAACTGCCGTCTTGCTATCACCGACTCCGGAGGGATCCAGGAAGAGAGCACCTATCTCGGCATCCCTTGTTTGACACTGCGTCCCAATACCGAGCGTCCTGTAACTGTTCACCAGGGAACCAATCAACTTTGCACACCCGAGGATCTTGAAACTCGAGTGGAGAGCATATTATCAGGGAAGATGAGCCAGGGCACCGTGCCTGAATTATGGGATGGACAAACAGCCAGCAGGGTTGTTAACTCATTGAAAAGCCTATTCCGCATAGATTGTTAAGGTGAGAGACCTTTGCACAACTCCTGCTCCTCCTGGCAAGCCTCTCAGAAAAGGCTAAATAAATAGCATAGATGCCAAACCTTAGGCGGTGGATTTTGGTTCACTACGAGGCCTTGACAGAAAACAGATGGAGGGCTATAATTCGATACCACATTGCTCATGGATCTGCACATAAGGACATAATCTATTTACGATTTGCAACGTTAGATTGGAATAGTGACAACGCCCCCACATCAGATCGAAGGAGATATAAGTGATGCAATCAGTTATTGATATGAAAACAAAATTGGAGGGTGTGTTTCCTAAGAAGCAGGCAGTTGTTCTGGCAGAGGTAATAACGGATGCGTACAGTGAGCTTGTAAAGACGAGCGATTTCAATGAGCTTAAGGGAATAGTTAAGGAGCTTGCCCAGGCTCAGAAAAGAACCGAAACCAGAGTCGAGGAACTTGCACAGGCTCAAACGAGAACCGAAAACGAGCTTCGAGAGCTTGTTGTCGAGCATAAAAAGACAAGAAGACAGCTTGGCGGGCTATCAACTACGGTTGGATATGGACTTGAAGATAAGGCGTTTAAGGCTCTCCCTGAACTGCTGAAAAAGGATTTCAAACTTGTTGTTCGAGGCAGACTAAAGAGGCAGTATGTAAAAGAAAATAAAGGTAAGGAAATAGAGGTGAATGTTATTGGAGAGGCTCTAAGGAATGGCAAGAAGGTGGTTATTGTAGGAGAAAGCGAGAGCCAGCTTTCAAAGAACGATGTAAATCAATTCATAAGAAAGAAGGTAAAAAGGCTTGAGGGAGTATTTGAAGAGATATTTCCTGTATTGGTTACCTATATGACAAGTGCACCTGACGTAGAGAGATATGTGAAAGAAAAGGGAATTGCTTTATATTACTCATATGATTTCTAACCAGCCCCCTACCCTGTTCACCGACGAGGTTCTCAACTCATCTTCGTGTTTTCGTCATTTCGCCTGCCCCGTCGAATGCGAAGCTATTCATGGGGTGCTTTCGTGAATGAACTACCCCGCTTTTCGCCCGACAGGATCGACAGGATTAACTGGATAGTTTATCCTCTGCCTTTCCAGACGAAAGGCAGAAACCAAGAATCCGAAAAATCCTGCAAATCCTGTCCGTCCCCTATTTTGTCTTGAGCAAAATGTCTATCAGTAAGGAGGGAAGGTTTATGGAATCAAGGGAGATGAACTTAGCTCCGCTTCGCTCCGCAATTGGAATAGTGGTTGCCAAAACCGATAGCCATTAAAAGGCTTATGATTTCAGCAGGTTGTAGAAATTCCGAGACGTAATATTACCACGAAGAAGTTGGCTCAGAAGAAAACAATCGGAGTAGTTATAAAAACCGCACTGAGTAAATTTGATAAATAAGGAGATAATTATGGAAAATGCAGTGTTTTCATCATTTCAAGAAATGGAAATTGAAGCCATAGTGGATGCTGGCATTTTCAAACATAAATCTGACGTCCTTCGAGAGGCAATAAATACTTTCTTTGCGGTAAAGCCTAAAATGAGACTGGAAGCAGCTATTCAACTATTTAGAGATAAAAAAGTAACCCTCGGGAGGGCAGCAGAGATCGCAGGCATTGATCTCTGGCAACTTAAGGATATTTTGGGAGACAGGGGCATAAATATTGTTGTCGAATGTGATGACAGCCAGGAGATGGATCGAAGAATCTCTTCGCTGTTAAGGAAATAGAGAATGATCATAGTTGACAATAACATTCTTTCAACCTTTGCCAAAATAGGTAGATTAGATGTATTGTTTCGACTCTTTCCTCAAAGACAGATTGCGATTGTACCGGCTGTCTATAATGAACTCCGGTTTGGAATAAGAAAGGGGCATGTTCAATTGGAAGACGTAATGGAAATGGTTGAAAAAAAGAGTATCAGACTGATAACCTTGACAGAGGCAGAAATCTTTCTAAAACCAACTCTTCCAGTATCATTTGATGAAGGAGAACTGGAATCTGTAGCGGCCTGCAAATTCAGAAAAATAACACTTTTAACAAATGAGAGGAGTGTGAAAAATTGGTGTGTCAAGGAAGATATCAAATACGCCGACTTGCCTGATCTGTTGAGAGCTTGTTGGCGATCTGAAGTAATGTACAAGAAAGAAGTTAAGACTTTGATCGAGGAGATTGAGGAAAAAGATAATATTACGTTTAAGTCCAAAGAAGAGATCTTTAAAGATTAAGTGGGCGTCTGTAATTTCTTCGCTATGAATAGCCGATATGGCCAAGTCGATCTATCCCAAAATGGGACAAGAGGCATCGCCCTTCAAATACCCACAAACCGTAAGTCGCACCCCCCAACTCACTATCAGCTATCAACTATGCTTGCCCCGTTAAATGCCCCATTCTATTTAACTGGGGAGCTATGAGCTGTCCCCAAACAGGCATCCTTGGGAATTGGATCCAGAACAACCGAGGGTCGAGAAAGCACGAAAGTTCTTCAAGTTCAGACATTACATAAACTTGGACACGACGTTATCCAAATTATCATCCTTTATTCAAGCCTTTAGGGCATATCCCTTCATCACCTGTCAGCAATATCTGGAAGACAATCTCTGAGAAAACCATCTAGGTCAAACTCAATAGGGAAGGTTTTGATTGACAAGAATGGGGACCTGAAGATAGGGTTTTAATGAGCCCAACTTTCAAACAATGTTTCCAATGCACGGCCAAAGGAAAGGAAACTTAGAATGATCTTTGAGTACTGCCAAAAAGTTATAGAAGAGGCTGAATACAAAAAACTGGAAGACGGCACATGGTTCGCTGAAATCTCCGGTTTCAGGGGCGTATGGGCAAATGGTAAAACGGTTGAGGAGTGTAGAAACGAATTGATCACAGTCCTGGAAGAATGGATCATCCTTAAGCTCAGAGATAGGGAGCCTGTTCCAGAGGTAGAAGGCCTTAGAGTCGAAATTACCGAACTTGCGGTTGCGTAGTATCCCGTGCCTATTTCTAGAAAACATCTCGTCAAAAAGTTCAAGAACTTAGGCTTTAGTGGCCCTTTTTCAGGTGGTAGACATCAGTTCATGATCAAGGGAAACCTGAAGATAAGGGTTCCCAATCCTCATAAGTCTGGAGATATCACTGATTCGTTATTGCGCGAAATACTACGCCAGGCTGGAATTAGCAAAGATGAATGGAATGAGGCATGATTGTGTCGCGAAAGCCGCAATCGTTAGATACGTCCGGCCCCAGCACAGAAGGAACCCAGCAACCAGCTTTGCCCTCG
>JAQYWL010000452.1 GCA_030145035.1 Desulfobacteria bacterium
GCCAGACATGCCGGCATATAAGCTGAATGCTGTCTCAGGCGTTGGCAGGCGGGCTGACACCTGACACCTACATGTGCCCTGAAACCTGAAACCTGAAACCTGAAACCAAAACGGGATAAAGATTTAGGTCCATATAAGAATTAATCTAAGTACAGAATAGTTCAGGCCCGACACTACAAAGAATTTTTCAAAACGCCATTTATGCGCGTGCACAGTATGAACGATTGAAAGGAGGTGTTTTATATGCCAGGCTTTGATAGAACAGGTCCTCTGGGCGAAGGCCCGAGGACAGGTCGAGGATTAGGGAGATGCGGCAAGGCCAAGACCACCCTGAGTTCGGACGTCGCTCCGGGCCGTGCGGTAAGACTGGGCGACGGCCCAGTTGCTGGCCGGGGTCCCGGTCGAGGCGGCGGCAGGGGCCGTCGAGGCGGCCGAGGTCGCGGTCGCATGTAGGGAATGAAATAGTACTACAGCGACACTTTCACCCCCACCCTAACCCTCCCCCATCAAAGGGGAGGGAAAATAGGTAAGAGACCGTCCTAATAGTTCCCCCCTCCCCTGGCGGGAGAGGGTTAAGGGGAGGGGGAATCCATTTACTGGGAAACAACGTGCCAACATTTGGTTGGCAAGAAAAGGAGGTGTTTCACATGCCAGGCTTTGATGGAAGTGGCCCACTAGGAGAAGGGCCCATGACAGGAGGTGGTTTCGGTTACTGTGGTAGTGGCCGCAGGCCAAGGTATGCACTTCGAGGCCGCCCCGTGTACGGTAGGTTTGGAGCCGGCCGCGGCCCTGGCTTCGGTCGAGGCAGATGGTTCGGCAGAGGGGCGGGCCCAGGCTACTGGTCGTCCTGGAGGTCTTATGGGCAGCCATTGGTCCTTGATCCTAAGGCAGAACTTGCTGAACTTCAGCAGGAAGCCAACGATTTAAGGGCTTACCTCAAGGAGCTGGAAGCAAGGATCGCCGAACTCGAAAAACCTTCTGAATAAGGCCCTTGCCTTAATTTTCAGGGGAAAGTTGTCATACGTTACGATATGACAAACATGTCGAAATCTGACCAGTCTGCAGCGCCGGGGTGAGATGCTACCGACGTCCAGAGGCTTATCGGGAACGTTGGTAAGTTCCGACTAACTCTGCTTCCGAGAGGATGTGTCCTACCATTGCCTTTTCAAGCTCTCCTTTGGTCGGCCTACCCAGATCCGGCAGAACAACATCGAGGGCATAGAACTTGTGAAAGTAGCGATGGCGGCCGATTGGCGGGCAGGGCCCACCGTATCCAGTACGTATCCAGTCGTTGAGCCCTTCCTCAGTTCCCTCGGGAAGATCCTTGGGTCTCGCACCTTCGGGCAATTCGAGGGCATCGGGAGGGATGTTATAAAGCACCCAGTGCACCCACGTCATTTTAGGTGCGGCAGGGTCAGGAGCATCGGGATCGTCTACAATCAGAATGACACTCTTGTTTCCCTCGGGTAGGCCCGACCACTCCAGAGCAGGTGAAATATCCTCACTGTCACAGGTATAACGCATGGGACTCTCCCCGTTATCTAAGAATGCCGGGGATGTGATTGTGAGGGTCATTGTGACATCTCCTTTTCTCATGTTTGCATTATGGAAACTCTTTTCCGATGCATATACGAGAGTACCGAAGCCTATGAAAAACGCTGCAAGTCCTGCCAAACATAGCCTTGTAACATTACGTAGTGCACAACGCATAAGAACACCTTCACTTTACCGCTGAGAACGCAGGGATCGCTGAGTATGAAAACAGAATATTCTTTCAAATTTAAAGATTTCGTTCGCATATCACAAATTTTTGGGCTTTTCAATTGTGGAGATACTAGCAGACACCACAACTCGTGCCCGTTTTCACATGGACACTGATCTCCAACAGATATCGAAACAGGAGGGAGACGTTGCACGCCAGCGGGACCGTGTGGATATCTTTACTGTGGGATTCCAAGGGTCACATACATATGATGGCAGGGAATCTAGAATCGGGAGATGTAGAGTTTTGGAATCCAAGCATCCCCCCGGTACAGGTAACAGCTGGTCCCGGCCCTAAGAAGGTAGTGTCTGGCTTTGTCAAGCTTTTGCTTAATCCGCTCATCCCGACTGTTCGAATATTCCTGTGCCAATTTATGATAGCTCTGCTCAACTCCCAGATTTCCTCAACGGCCTTCTTCTGTGAGGAAGAACCATCCCACCGCGAAAAATCAAATTCGCCTTTTGTTCCTACATTTAGTCTCCATGTTTTAGTCTTCTGAATGTTCCAGTCATTGAAATCGCCAACAACACGGACAGTCGTTGCATCAGGTGCTCAACATCTCACTTGACAGTATCATATTAGTCCTGTATAATGGCATATAAATTGCAACAGACACGCGAGCCAACACTTGAAAAATACACAGCGACATCAGCACAAGTCAACAATAACAACTACTTGAACCAGCTTGCCTCGCGCTAGCGCCTCGTCTTTCGCTCTGTCGTCTTATCTGCGATTCCCCAAAACAGCCGCTCTTGCCCATCGCACCTTTGGCTGCAATTATGTGGCTGGGCTGCTGAGGGGTGATTACCGGGTTTATCTACCTGAACATGCGGCTTAACGGAAACCACTTGTTTCCGGAAAACGTATGGGACACAAAGACTTACAAACAGAAGAAAGGAACAAAAAAGCGTGTTGAAACAAGACTTAAATTTCCTTCAAATTGTCTCAATCGTTACTTCTCGGTTGGGATGCACAATGGACACCATCGACGTCGAGGCGAGGACTGTCTCGATTACCTGCCCTGGTGGCAAAGAGCAGGAAACTGACTGCGCCTCCGCCATAGGGGAGATCATAGAAGGTACATTGGACCCCGAGGACCCATGGGTCTTTCCTAAGATCACTCGCAACTCTGTGTTAAGGGATAGAAAATAGAATGCATCAAGAAAATTATTACCGAATTCTGGGTGTAGAACCGCATGCCAGCGCGGAGCAGATCAAAAAGGCTTATCGAAGACTTGCCTTCAAATATCATCCCGATCGAAACAAGGCAAATCCCGAAGCTTCCGAAAAAATGAAAGCCGTTAACGAAGCTTATGCTGTTCTTTCAAATCCGGCCAAAAGATGGCAATACGAGGCCTTAAGACACCAGTTTGGATCTTCGGCCTATAGCCAATTCAGAAGGAGTTATTCTGAGGAGGATATTTTCCGTGGTTCAGACATCAAAGACATTCTCGAGGAAATGGCCAAGGTATTTGGCTTCAGGGGTTACGAAGATATTTTCCGGGAATTCTATGGGGAAGCATACCGGGCCTTTGAATTCAAAAAGCCTGGTTTTTTTGCCAAAGGGTTTGTTTTTGCTGGATATCCAGGAGAACGTGAACAGGATCAATGGCAGTTTCCGCTGCAAGGGCATTTGGGAAAGCTGTCTCGCTTTTTTCTGGAAAAAATCGGCGGCATCGAATTGCCTGAAAACGGTTCAGACATCCTCGATGTCATTAAACTGAGCCCCCAGCAAGCACAGCAGGGTGGTCCATTTGCCTACTTCCTCCGAAGAAAGTCCAAAAAGTTGGTTCTCAAGATTCCGCCGCGAGTCAGAGAAGGCCAACGAATCCGTCTTGTTGGAATGGGCGAGGACGGAAAAGGGGGCGGAAAACCTGGGGACCTTTATCTGAAGGTTCACATCAAGAAGCCCTTTCTTCAGAGGATGCAGGGCTTCCTTTCTGAACTTCACAAGTAGTTCCTCGTCTTTGAGTTGAGGGGTGCCATGCGGGTAACCCTAGGCTCAGCAAGTTGGGGTCACAGTATGGTAGTATCCAGACCACCTGAAAGGCCAATGAACCAGAGAGTAAAAGTGCACGAGACCATGAATGGCACGTCAAGACTCGATAGATCCCCGTGCGTGTCCTGTCACCTGAAAAACGAAGACAAGAATAGGTGCGCCCCTATATGTAAACGGCTTGACGCCTTCCGACGTGGCAATGATTATTCTGGCCTACCGATACCGGATGAGGCTGCGATTTGGAAACCAGGACACTCTACCGACAAGAACAAGAAAGCGGCCTAAGGCCAGGGGTTGCGTTACTTACGAATGCCGAGCTGGGGCTCACGTGGCAGGGATTCGGACAACAGCCTGTTTGTGGCCGAGATGACTCGTTCGTCGACCTCGATGATCTCTTCTCCCCCCGACATACTGGGGGGATTTTAGAAATGAGCCAATTTTCATTGTAAAACATTATGTTAGGCCTTACCTTGACGTTGCCCTGACGCACTATCTATGCCCATTGATTTAGTATTTCTATCATGATAAAAAGAGCTAGTGGAAATACTGTGTTCTCCTGGATGATTCAAAATGAAACGAGGCCTATGCGGAGAAGGCTAAAGGTTTAAGGGCGAAACTACTAAAATAGTACATTGGAAGGTCAAAATGGATATTCGGCGATGTTTTGAAATACTTGAGCTTGAGAGCGGTGCCTTGCCAGATGAGGCGAAACAAGCTTATAAAGACATAGTGAATGTTTGGCATCCAGATCGTTTCTCTAACAATCCTCGGCTAAAACGAAGGGCCGAAGAGAAATTGAAGGAAGTCAACGTGGCCTATGAAACGGTAAAATCCTTTTTATCTGGAAAACAAGAGGTGGAGCCAGAGCAAAAAGTAGCCCCACAAGCACAAGCAGAGGCTGAGGCAGAGGCTGAGGCAGAAGCTGAGGCAGAAGCTGAGGCCAGGACGAAATCAAGGGCTGAGGCAGAGTACTATAAGGCTCAAGCAGAGCCTCAAGCGAGGGACAAAACAGAAGTTGCCGTTGAAGCAGGCACGCGAATTATTCAGGACGTATGCTCTTATCTTTATAAAACACTTCGCCGCATAGTTGTCAGTCAGGCTTCTAAGCCAGAACCACAGACTAAAGTAGAGCCAGGGGGACTAAACCAGGCGCAATGGCAAAGCAAAGGCAACGGTAGAGGAAAAGGCAGAGGTAGAGGCATGGGCAAGGGCAAAGGTATGGGTAGAGGTGGACGGAGAGGCAGAGGCTAATTTCATGGTATATTTTGGCAAGCAACTGGCTAAATCAAAGAGCAATCAGTGACAATCTCACCCACACGCCAAACCCAACCGACAACTCAATCGTATATTGCCCCATTGAGAGCACAAATATGTAAATGAAACCACAACAATTTGAAGGGGTCTAAGATTGTAGATTTATAGCAGTTATGTTGACACTCAAGGCCGATCACAGTTAAATAAACGTTGCGGGCTTAACGTGAAATTGCTCTGCTAATTTTCTTATATGATTCAGATTTAGGGGCCTCCGCCCGTTAAGTATCTCAGATATACTGGATTTGGAACCAAGTGCCCTGATTAGGTCCTTCTGTTTTAGCTCATTCTCTTCCATAAGAAATTTTAGCACTTCCACGCCTGTAGCATGCTTGATCGGAAAGCGCCTTTCTTCATAGCTCTCGATCAAAATAGCGAGCGTTTCGGCATATTCTGCCAAAGTCGCCTCTGCTTCGTCGAAAACAAGCTCAAGTGATTTAAGAGCTTGCTCGTATTCCTTTTCGGTTTTTATAGCTTTCAACGGATACAGATGTTTTTGTTCAACTTGGGCTACGGATGGCATTTTGGATCCTCCTTTAGGTCAAGCCTGTCGTATTGCTCATGGGGCAAGATGTATTTTATCCACATCGCAAAGGCATTGAAGTTGACCCTTGCTACCAATCTGTACTTCCCGCCACCTATGTTGAAAATCACACACCTTCCTACCATATCAGCGCTTCCAAATGTCTTCTTCAGTTCCA
>JAQYWL010000395.1 GCA_030145035.1 Desulfobacteria bacterium
ATCTCACATATTTCAGGTCCCGCTTGTGCAAAAACGGCTCTATGAGGTTCAGCATTGTTGTCCATTCGGAAAAGAGTACGATCTTACGGTCCTCCTCCGAGGCCAAGTGGTCGAGAAGGGTGTCGATCTCCTCAAGTTTGCTGGAATAGCCAGGGGGTTCTTTGTCAACCAAAAAGGTGCTGTTTGCAGCCATCCTGCAAAAAAGCAGGGCCTTTTGTAAACGCAGAAGGTCCATTTCGGAAATGTATTTCTTGCAGATGATTCTCCGGACGATTTTCTTGTGAGAGTTGTGTATGTTAATCTGTTCTTCTGTGGGTGGTATCCTTCGTACTTCCGTTGTTCTGGGTGGTAGTTGTTTCATTACCTTCTTTCTTGTTCGACGAAGAAGCACGGGCTTGAGTTTCTTTCTTAGCTCATCAAGGTTCTTATACCCAAGGAGCTTCCCTCTTTCATCAACCACCCTGTATTTGTTGAAAAACCGAAACGCTGGCCCCAGTCGCCTGTCATCAATAAACTCTATGATCGAATAGAGATCATCGAGGCGATTTTCAAGCGGGGTACCGGAAAGCACCAGAGCAAAAGGAGAGTTGAGGGATTTTGTTGTTTGACTTGTCTTGGTTGCCCAATTCTTGATCCGCTGGCCCTCGTCAAGCATGATAAGATCCCATTTCACTCTTTCGATGGTGTTTATGTCCCTGAGAACTTGTTCGTAGTTGCAGACCGTAAAGAAACATGAATTATCGTATTGAGCGGATCTTTCTACCGCGCTCCCGAGGACGAGCTGGCAGGTGCGGTTTGAAAAACGCTTTATCTCCAGACGCCACTGGGATTTCAGGGATGCCGGGCAGATGACAAGCACCTTTGAAATTCCTGCTTCCAGGGAGAGGAGTTCGGCAACCCCTATTCCCTGGATCGTTTTGCCCAGTCCCATGTCGTCTGCGAGGACAGCCCTTCCGGCCCCTACGGCAAATGCAATCCCATCAAGCTGATACGGCAGCAATTCGCCATTCAGGAGCCTGGTCCGGAGGGGATGGTTTTCTGGGTCTTTGCGTATCTCATCGACTTTCTTGCTTATTCGCTCAAGGTAAAGAACCTGGTCCATGTATTCTTCGGCATCCGGATAGATCGTAACTTCATGCCCGAGATTCTCTATTTTCCTGACTCTTGCCAAAAGGTCCCTGACGTCTTCGATCGGCACGTTCATTAGGGGGCGGACGAGCCTCATTGCCTGCGCGTCAAGTTGGTCGGGGATCAGGAGACGCAATTCGAGTTCTTTGCCATATTGAATATGAACACATATGTTCTTGACCTCATAAGACGTATTCCTGACACCCTTATTGAATCGTTTTCCGACCTTTTCAAGGGCGTGCAAAATGTGTTTGCAGGTGCCCAGGGTATTTTTCCGGAAGTCGGGGCAGGAACAGTATGAATCGCCTCTCTCCCAACCCCGCAGTGCAACGCGATACGTTTTCCCGGAAGAACAACTGGTAATCATGTAATCCGTCCACAGCTCGCTGCTGTGTACGGACTTCAATCTCATCTTCTCGGTTCTTGCCCTTTCGATTCTGTCTGCAATTGCCTGTTCTATAAGCTCATGGTCGCTGAGGCTCTCTACCGGTGTCCTTTCAGGAGGCGGGGCTGAAAGGCCCAGAGTCAATTTCTCCTCAAGTATCAGAGAGAGAGCGGCCCCCACGTGTTCACATGCCGTGGTGCATGCAGTGCAGTTCAGATTCAGGCGCTGGTTTTTTTCAGGATCTAAAGCGATAGTGACAACTGCCTCGCCCAGGTTGAGCGTGAAAACCTTGTTTCCCAAAGTCACCTGTTCGTTTATGTCGATGTCGTACTTACCGCCTTTGCTGATTAAGCTTTTTCCCTCAGGTCCCAATAGT
The DNA here is from genome assembly GCA_030145035.1 of Desulfobacteria bacterium. Taxonomy (GTDB): domain Bacteria; phylum Desulfobacterota; class Desulfobacteria; order Desulfobacterales. The sequence goes on from JAQYWL010000395.1 coordinate 1,890, forward strand.
TTGCATGCCTGCATGTAACCAAGGTGTGAGAGCTTGTCCCTTAGATTTATCATTGTCGTCTCTCCATTTTTATTTTCAAACCTTCTGGTTCAGGTTTGTGCAGGTCAGGATATAGGAAAATGAGGCTCGTGTGTCAAGTAGGGAGGTGTCGCAACAGAGGTGTGCATGCTTAATTCTTGTAGGTTAACCAGTTAAAAAGGCTATGAAACTTGACTGTACAGGAATTTCTTTTTCTGAGCGGCGTAGCCGCGTTACATAAAATCGCGAAGCGATTTTATACCAGCTTTCCCGTAAACTTTGGTGGCCGCTTTTCCAGAAAGGCCGTGGTTCCCTCCTTTTGATCAGGGCTGGCAAAACAGATGGAGAAGGCATCGGCTTCGAGGGCACAGCCGGTCTTTAGGTCCACGTCTAGACCGTTGTCGATGACATGCTTGACAGCTCTGAGGGCAACCCGGCCTTTTTCCGCGATCGTTCTTGCGATCTTCAAAGTGGAAGAATGGGGACGGAAGAATGGGGACGGTCATGAAATTATAAGATTCCTTCCTTGACAAGCCTAAAATTGTTATCCAAGGATAGCTTTTCGCCCCGTTGCACCGCCTTGCTGGCAGCTGGCTGCGTTATACCTAGCTTTTTGGCAACCGTTGTGCCACTGATTCCAAGTTCTTTGACCGCCCAGTAACACAGAAGGCCTCGGGCTCTGACGCGCCGAGGCTGTTTGCCCGGTGCCATCAGGTCCCTCGGTTCAATGTCGCACAATTCTGCGACCCGACGAATGAGCTTGTCCAAATCATACCCCTGGGCCTTGAGCCGGTACCGCCGTTCCATCTTTTCATCTTCTGCTTCAAGCACCCATTGCACAAAATCGCTATCTCCCAGTATCCGTTCATCACCCTTAAGATGAATCCTTCCTTTGCGCAAAGACTTGAGTGCACTCCAGCCTCCAAAACTTCTTACAAGCCCACCGCCTGTCAACTCAGGTCTTTTACCCTGCGCAACTCCTTTTTCAACAAAGCTTCGGTAATGTTTCCGGGCTGAAGAAACCCTGGTTCCGAAAAGGGACAAAACCTTATTGATGTCTTGCCAATCATTTTTCCTCTTACCCATTAAGATGCTGTGCCCGCAGTATGAGTAACTGTCCAGCCCTTTTAGAGTCTTTACGATCTTCGCCCGCAGTGGATTCAGATGGATATAGCGCACCAGCTCCAGCAGGTACGGATCTTCTTGGCACAAAATCGATTTGTAACGGTTCTGGAAAAGATGACCGTGGCGCTTATGTCTTCGATTGAAGGTGACAACATAGCCGGTCAGCAGCCGCTTCATGACTGTTGCAATAGAAACCTTTCCCCTTCTTAGCAGCAAGTGAACATGATTGGGAATCAGCGCCCAGGCGAAACACGGCGTTGAAGTTTCAATTAGGATTTTGCCAAGCCGGTCAACGAAATTGTCACGGTCCGTATCATCCTGGAAAATCCTTCTTCGCTCAATTCCTCGGCAAATAATGTGATGCAGAGCACCGGGGGCATCTATGCGCGCTTTTCGTGGCATGAGGAATCACATAACACATCCGGCCCCAAAAGGAAAGTTATATTTTCATGACCGTCCCCCTTGGCTTCTTCTGACCGTCCCCCTTGGCTTCTTCACTGGATCATGATGTGATGCAGGACACGGGGTGCCTGCCCGCCATTGCCAAATATGCTAGCATTTGATCTGCCCGGTGTACCTGGCATTGGCAGGCGGGTGCCGGCACATAAGCTCAATGCTGTCTCAGGCGTTGGCAGGCGGGTCGCGAGGCTCAGGCCTGCCCGCCATTGCCATGGCTGTGTGCGATTTCGGGCCGATGACAAGCAGGCGATGGCAGGCGGGCGTAAAGGCGGGCTTGTCTTGGAATGGGATCTATTTCGCATTTACGCTTTCCCTTGTCAACGTCAACTTAATTTTTTACCAGCGTTCCCATTTGCCACAGCCATACCATCTACTATACAACTTCTGATTTCTTGCCAAAGGTGCGCCAAAGGGCTATACGAGAGATGAGGGAGGGCATCCTCGTAGCCGACTTTCAAGATAAGTATGAGGAAGCTTGTGGCTGTATGTTACTGTTGTAAAAATAGGAGTGTCCACGAAGACTTTATTTGAATAGGGTGGCTGTTTGGGATAAGGGACTAGCTTCTGTAAGATTTTATGTCTAAGTCAAAATGATGGAAAAAAGCCATTCAAGAAGTGTTATTTTGAAGCGGTTGATAGGGGTGGCCGGCATAGCCCTTGTCCTTATAGGCGTGAGTTTGCTGCTCTATTGCTGGCATCTTTCGTCCCAGATCGAAAAGCGATTTTCGGGTCGGCGATGGAGTATCCCCTCGAGGGTTTTCTCTGACACCACAATACTTTATCCCGGACAGAACATAGACCGCGCGTTTTTTCATGACAAACTGAACCGCCTCGGCTACTGGGGGGTCCCCAATGAGCCAAAGCGCAAGGGCGAGATGCGCACCTCGGCATCTTTAGTGGAACTGTTTTTGCGTGACCTTGAGGTGCCTTCTCGAAGTAGGGAGGGGTTTCCTGTGCAGGTCAGGTTCCAGGAAAACCGTATAGAATCGATCGTACATCTAAATACGGGAGAGCCGATACCGATTCTGGAGATGGAGCCCGAGGAGGTGGCGCTGTTTTTTGGCTCAGAGCGGGAACGACGACAGCTCATTTCCATTGATCAGGTGCCTCAGGACGTCATATACGCTGTATTGGCCGCAGAGGATAAGCGCTTTTACGAACACCAGGGCCTGGACCCGTGGGGAATACTCAGGGCCCTTTACATCAACCTGCATCAAGCCGCGATACGCCAAGGCGGATCCACCATCACCCAGCAATTGGCGAAAAACTATTTCTTGAGCCCAGATAGAACACTATCCCGCAAACTCAAAGAACTTTTCATGTCCATCACCATGGAGTTCATGTACGAAAAGAACGAAATACTGGAACTTTATCTGAACGAAATCTATCTAGGTCAGAAGGGACCAGCTGCCATCAACGGTCTCGGCGAAGCATCCTATTTCTACTTCGGTAAACCTGTGAGCGAGCTTTCTTTGATCGAGGGCGCTACCATAGCCGGCTTGATTAAGGGCCCCAATTATTATTCTCCTTATGTTGACAAGAAGCGCTGCCAAGATCGGAGAAACATGGTGCTAAATACCATGTACAAAGATGGGTGGATTTCCGGTGAAGAACTCCAGACAGCTTTGCTTGCACCGGTAAATGCAATAGGTTTTAAGGATTACGGCAAAAAGGCCCCCTATTTCACAGACTACCTCTCCAAGCAGCTTACAACGCTTTACTCGCCCGAATCTTTGTCCAGTCTCGGACTTTCCATATACACCACATTGGACACTCAGGTTCAAATGGCAGCCGAGAGGGCGCTCAGAACGGGTTTAGAACGTTTGGAAAAATCGGATCCCTCCCTAAATCGCTCAGACCATGAGAAGAAACTACAAGGCGCTATCATCGTAATGCAACCCAAGACAGGCTATGTGTTGGCCATGGTGGGGGGGCGCAATTACAGCGTGAGCCAGTTTAATCGAATTACCCAGGCCCGACGGCAACCAGGAAGCGCATTCAAGCCTTTCGCGTACCTTGGTGCATTGGATGAATTCACTCCGGCTTCCATATTGTCTAATGAACCCAGATCCTATGAGGTAAATGGAGAGCTATGGCAACCGCAAAACTATGCGCCCATTGCGGAAGATCGGGTAAGTCTGAGAGATGCCTTAGCAAAATCGATCAACCTGGCAACGGTTGATCTGGCTATGCAGATTGGTCTAGATCGTATACTCAGCACAACAACCTCATTTCGCTTTTCAACGCCTTTCGAGCCTTACCCATCTCTTTCATTGGGCGCCTTTGAGGTGATACCTCTGGAATTGGCCATTGCTTACAGTCCCTTTGCCGCTAGTGGCGTGCTACCATATCCGTTGTCCTTGAAAGAGGTCTTGGACGAAAATGGAAAAATTCTGGAACGAAGGCATATGACTATTGAACGTGTGATTTCCCCTGAGAAAGCCTTTATCATGAGTTCTATGCTGCGTAGCGTGGTAGACGAAGGAACTGCCCGGTCGCTGAAAGGAATGGGCATTGCTTTTCCGGTAGCGGGTAAGACCGGCACAACCAATAATTTTAGAGACGGGTGGTTTGTGGGATATACCCCGGATATCTTGGCACTGGTATGGGTAGGCTTTGATGACGGGGATTCCATTCACCTGACGGGCTCGGCCTCCGCCTTGCCCATTTGGGCCGATCTCATTGATGCTATACCCCATTATGTGTCAGGTGACTGGTTTAAAATGCCACCAGGCGTGGTAAAACGCATTATTTGCTCTGAGAGCGGACAACTGGCCGTTAAAAATGGCTGTCCAAAACCATTAGAGGAGGTTTTTTTAGCTAACAATGTCCCTAAAAGTCATTGCTCACTTCATCGGCGCGTGGATCGATTCAAACGGATTATCAAGCGGGTTAAAGATCTCTTCAAAGACTCTTAAATTGTTACTATTGCTTTCCGTGGGTGGACTGGTCCTAGCCGTCTCAGGCTGTGCCACGATCCTCTCAGCTCCTGAAGAGCATAGTCCCCGTGCCCTGGCTTCTTTGCAATTGACAGAGCAAGGAAGAATACTTCTGGAGAGTGGTGATCCCGACAATGCCATAAGCATATTTGAGCGGGCCATCAACATCAATCCAACCAACGGCCAAAACTACTATTACCTGTCAGAGGCATGGCTTTTGAAAGGAAACACTATTCAGGCAAAGGAATTCAATCGGCTGGCGGAGATCCATCTAGAAGACGATCGCGGTTGGATGCGGCGAGTATTTCAACAAAGGGAACGGATCGAAGAACGGAGCGGATAGTTCCCTTATTGAGCATCGAGCCCTGTTACTTGCAATTGGATTGTTTGCATTTCATGTCTTAACCAACCACTCGCTGCGCTCGTTAGACGCTGAGAGCGCAGCGCAGAGGGAGATTACTTTTTACATCCCCCCAAAGGGGGGACTGCTGGTTTTCATTTGCCGTCATCTCCCGGCAAATGAAAAAACGGTTTTCTCTGCGCACTCTGTGACTCAAGTGAGTGAAACGAACGGGCGGTAAATGTTCGGTCTTTTAGAGTCAGATAATCGCATAAATACATGCAATCTATTTTCTGCTCCCATTTGTAAGGGGAAGATTATCCACCGATACATTACATATATATTTGTAATCTTGATATTGAATATCTCAGGCTGTTCGTCGACCCCTGATATGGGGCGGCACACTATTATTCCTAAGTACCGAGACCTACATAAGAAATCAGCATACTCCGAGACCCAGGTTAAGAACATTCTTATCAAACAGGAAAAAGACTGGCATGGTACGCCGCATAGGATGGGCAGTCTTTCGAGGAGAGGCATAGATTGTTCAGGGTTCGTCTTCATAACCTTCAGAGATAAGTTTGGTATTGATTTGCCAAGATCTACCGGATTGCAAAAAGATATTGGGCTCCCAGTAAAGCAAAAGAAACTTCAATATGGAGACCTTGTTTTCTTTAAGACCGGCTTATTTGCCAGGCATGTTGGTATTTACGTTGGTAATCGCCAATTTATTCACGCCTCAACATCTAAGGGCGTAACAAGAGATAGTCTGGATGATTATTACTGGTCAGGAAAATATTGGAAGGCCAAGCGAGTTATTGTCTATTAAGACATCCTTAACAACAAAAAACGTTCTTCGGGGGTCAGGTCTCAACTTTCAACACAAATGTCAAATGTTGAGACCTGACCCTTCTGTTCCACGTACATAGCTGCCATAACCGCAAGGATGACCGGACATCATGAACGCCGGTGAATGGTGTTCCAGGCGATCCTGTTGTTATGCAATCTCATCATTTTCTTCAAATGTCTTACGAAGAATTTCCTGGTCGGACAAGCAATCAGGACAAAACTGATATTCCAGGCAGCATTCACCCCAAATCGAATATTTACATTCTGCGTTACCACACTGCCATGATGACTCTACTGCGACATCACATATGCCCGGATTCCAACTCTTCGCATTCAAGGTCGTAACCTCTGAATTGACAAAGTTCTTGCAGCCATCGCAAATTGCTGCCATTCTCCAAGACCCCTGTTGACTATTCACCAGATTCTGAAATACGTGTTGCGTAACGTTACGCTTAGGCACCAGCAGCATTAGAGCCAATGCGTTCAAAAAAACTAAAATTATGCCTAAAAAGCACAAACCATCGAACGCCCGAGTTTCCCGCTGTCTGCTTGAACCGATTGTTATGAGATCTCAAACCTTTATTATTTGTTTGTCTTCATCTAATACCAAAAAAACACATTTGCCGTTGAAAATGATTTTTACATCACCACCATATTTATCTGATATTAAAAGCGAGTGACCTTTATCCTCTGTCTTTAAATCCAATTTTAAAATACTCCTTTGAATTCCTCTTGGAATATCTTTTGTATTTTCATATCCCGAAGATAATACCTGTTTCACGCCTGTTATTCTAATAAATAAGTAAAGCCAATCATCGGGATTTGTCAGACAGCTTTTAAGATCTTTGGGCAAACAATCAGCACCCCATTCAATAGCTAAGGTAATTGAATTATCATATGCAAGATTATGAAATATACCTATCCAATAAGAATCATGTAACGTATGTTTCTTATAGAAATTACTGAAACCATGCCCTTTGGATTTTTTCCAAGGTAAATCATTTTTTATGATGCATCTTTCTATCCAAGCCGGTTGATCGTCCATTTTAAATCCTTGAAACGCATAACGCAGAACTCAGCGGCGGGCCGAAAAGCTTGCCCCGCAGGGCCGCCGCGCTTCTTCCCGTCCGCTGAAGTGACTTGATATGCCGTTTTCCATTATCCCCTATCCAAGTTTTACTTTTTCACCCACTCCTTTGATGGAGGTGGTTCCATTACCGGTGGAATCTGGCCCTTTTGAAACCATCCGCCCATAGACATGCGGATATCTTGATAACTTTTAAAGTCATGAACATGATGCAGCATTTCATCAAATGGTTTTGGATTCTTTATGTTCTCACGCCAAGCTTTTTTCTCAACTGTTCCAAACACAAGATAATTGTTGCCGATATAGTCCGGATTAGTTTGCAGAAACA
>JAQYWL010000479.1 GCA_030145035.1 Desulfobacteria bacterium
ACTCCGGTTTGCCCGGATCCTTGCGTACCGTCTCCCTGCTCCAGGCTTCGGCCGCAATTGTCGCGGCTGTTTGGGCAAGTTCTTCGTCCGGGTAAAAATGGACCATGAAATGCACCACTGCGCGCACCCGACTCGAAGGCTCGCCCCGGCGGCGCATCAAATGGTAGATGTTATACATCCGCTCAGCAAGTTGGTACCACTTTCTGCGCCCCTTTTTGTCCACTTCGACCACCGCACCTCTTGAAAGAAGCCTCTTTAAATAAGCACTTGCCTTACTCACGTCGATTCTTGCCGCGTCGGCCACTTCCCGTGCCGTGGAAGGTTTCCACAAGTCAGCCAGGGCCACAAAAACCTTGCGTTCGAGGGGAGGCAGGTTGTCAAGATGGCTCTTAAAATATTCGGTATGTTCATCTACAAGTCGAGTCAAATCGTCCATGAGTTCCTTAAAGGAAGTTTTCGCAGCAAAAGTCGAAATAATGACCAATAACCGAGGGTTGCCGCCGGTCAGTATCTGCATGGGCCTGATACGGTCACCTTGCAGTTGCCGGCCCGTGATCGAGGCCCACAATTTACGGCAGCCATCGGAGTCAAGCGGCTTAAGTTCGTGGATTTTAAACAGCTCGAACATGGCTTTTCCCGAATTTTCAAGCTGTTCGAAACGGCTGGTGGCTGTGCCAAGAAGCATGATATTCGGCTCGTTAAGCAGGGGATGGCGCAGCACCCAGGCATCGTCCGGAGATATCTGTTCCCCAAGGAGCATGTTCAAATTCTCGACCACAAGCAAAAGCCGTTTGCCCTGTTCATCAGCAAAGTCCATCACCTGGGACAAGGCCCGTTCGCGAAGCCTTGATTCATCTTTTTCTGTATGGAGTTCCTCAAAAGCCTTTCGCCACCTTGCCTCCTTCGTCTGTTCGCCAAGATGAAAAAGAACTTCCAGCCAGAACTCACCAGGTGAACAGACCTCGTAGCTTTCCTCGGCGAAAACGATCGGATACCAAAGGTTGGAAAGTTCCTTGCTCTGTCGAATCTCCGCGGCTGCCCTCAAAACCAACATGGTTTTCCCGGCCCCCCTGGAGCCGATCACAAGAACGTGCTGGTTGCCAGGCCCAGTGTTTTCACGGACCACTTCCATAATGAGTTCCAGGTCCATTTGTCTTACGACAAAGGACCTGATCAATTCCTCTTGACTTAGGAAAGACGGGTTATATTTGATAGGCTGTTCAGCCGTCATTTACGACCTCCGTTTCGAGACTGGTATATAGCCGAAATCAAACCGCCGCTTCCACCAATCTTTGAGCAGGTTAGAAACAAAGACAAACTCCTCGCCTTGTTGTCTGAGATATCCATCATGTTGGAGAATTTCCAGTATGTCGCGAAGAACCTCCTTGGAAATAAGTCCTTCAAACACATACTCCTTGCAAATCGTCAAAGAGGCTTCAGCGTCGAGGTATCCGGTTACGGCCGCTTCGGTAAGGATCTCCAGTGCAAGGGGATATACTTCCAGGCCGAAGGCCATCTTCAGGCGTTCCTCCATGTGGCTCAATTCGGCATGGCCCTGGATGCTGAGCATTCTTGTTTCGTAAATTTCATCGACGCGGTCTACCGTAACTTCCTTCCGGGAATGAAGTTTACTGTCTACGTAAATATTGTCGAAGAAGAGTTGCACGTGGTGCGGGATCAAATATCCAAGCCTTTCAGTGATCCGATAGAGAGCACCTTCTTGAAAAGAAACACCATATTGGTTTGCCAGGGCCTTTAAGCAGCCGATGGCTGTGTCTTGTGACCAGGCCGGCAAAACAAACGGTGTGAATGTATTCAAGCTGGCGCTTAGGTCGGCCTGCCTTAAAGCCGGTTCAATGCCGATAGAGCCGGTTATGACAATCCGGACACTTCCTTTATGACGAATGCTGTTATCGCGGATCCAAGACATAAAGGCATCGGCAACCTTTTTATGTTCAGGCGTAATCTTATATTCTTTTCCCTTGAGCAACCGATTGATCAAGATGGGCAGTTCGTCAAAAAACACGATAACCGGCTTATCGGTTTCAGCCAATGTGGAAAAAAGCTGGTCGCCTTTGGCCTGCCAATCACCTGCTGTCATACCGCTTCGGAGAGTGATCCCAATTTCGTCTATGTTGAAAGCTTGTATGTTCTCCGTGGTCCAATCGAGTATATTCCTAAATATTTCGGTGGTCTTGGCCCAAATCTTTTTGTGTGTATGTGTGGCCTTGCCAAGTTCTGCCACAGCGTCTGCCGATGATTCCGATTTTTGAAGGTCAACATGCAAACAATAATACTTGTCCTGGACCCGTAGGGCGACTTCCCGCATAAGACTCGTCTTGCCGATGCGCCGTGGCGCAGCCATGAGGATGTGCGCCCCTTCATCAAGGTATTCCACGAAGGTTTCAATCTCCCTGTCCCGGTTCCAGAACTTATCCCCTGTAACAAAGTTACCCACTGCACGCTCAAGTTTTTCCACGCCATCCACCTCCAACAGAATTGTTGCCAACAAACTTGATGGCATAATAATGCGCAAAATGGAATTGTCAAGCTTTTTCCCATCAAATTTGTTGGCAACAATTCTGTTTTTTAATGCCCCGCCCTGTTGGCGTGGTAATTCACCTATCTTCTTAGGGACTTGGGGCGCTGGCTGATTCCCTTGAAAGGTCAAGGAAACATGTTTGGGTTTGTTGCAGAGAAAAGGTACAAGACCTACACATTTGACAAAACTGGCCCTGTGGGAACTTTGGATGTCGATGGGGACGCTGGTAAAAAAGTAAGAAAGGTTAGTACGTGATTGGGGACGGGTATTGATATATTGATATCCTGTCTTTTATCAATATATCAATACCCGTCCCCAATCACGCATTCGAAATTATATTTACCGTCACGCACATATCGGTGAAAACTCGAATA
>JAQYWL010000467.1 GCA_030145035.1 Desulfobacteria bacterium
ATCCGGAGGACACGAAAAATGCGCGTCGCCATGTATTACAATAATAAGGACATCCGGGTAGAGGAAATGCCCGTTCCTAGAATAGGCACGGGTGAACTGCTGGTTCGGATAGAGGCCAGTGGCATCTGCGGGAGCGATGTGATGGAATGGTATCGGATCAAAAAAGCCCCCCAGGTCCTTGGCCACGAAATTGCCGGAGAAGTTATTGAAGCGGGAGATGGGGTTGATCGCTACAAGAAGGGAGACCGGGTTGTCGCATCCCACCACGTTCCATGCAACACGTGCCGGCACTGCCTCAGCGGGCATCATACGGTCTGTGATACCCTCCGGCGCACCAATTTCGATCCCGGCGGCTTTGCAGAGTATGTGAGGCTGCCGGCCATCAATGTAGATCGTGGTGTGTATCCGATTCCTGACCAGGTTTCCTTTGAAGAGGCCACCTTTACAGAGCCCCTGGCCTGTGTGCTGCGCGCGCAAAGGATCGCAGGGCTTCAGCCGGGCGAGACAGTGCTTGTGATTGGCAGCGGTATTGCGGGACTGCTGCACATAGAGCTTGCCTGTACTATGGGCGCAGGCCGGGTAATAGCCACAGATATCAGTGAGGCTCGGCTGGAGGCAGCAAGTGCCTTTGGGGCCGATGCCGCCATACACGCCAGCAAGGAAATTCCATCTGAGGTACGCCGTGTAAATAATGGCTGGTTGGCAGACAAGATCCTGGTGTGCACCGGCGCAACGTCCGCCAACCTACAAGCCCTTGAGTCGGTGGAACGCGGGGGGACAGTGCTGTTCTTTGCGCCAACAGATCCGGGCGTGACCCTTCCCGTTTCTGTTAATGAGCTGTTTTTTCGAAACGACATAACCCTGACTACCTCTTATGCGGGAAGCCCGGCAGACCATGTGACGGCCATGGAGCTTATTCGTGCGGGCCGCCTGAATGTAAGTAAAATGATCTCGCATCGGCTGAGCCTGTCAGAAACGAGCAATGGCTTTCAGTTAGTGGCTGAGGCACAAGAGTCCACCAAGGTCATTGTCGAACCGCACAGATAGTCGCCGTAATATCGCGGATTTCACCTCAATCCTTGTCCAGGGTTACCAGAATGCAACATTCGCCCATAATACGTCGGGTGGAACAGGGGGTGAGATTACCAATTTAAGAGGCTCACTAACGTTACCCCTGGGGAGAAAAAGACATGAATAAGAAATTGATTATTATAGGGTTCGGGATTATCGCTGTTCTATTGCTTTGGACAGGGGTTTCAATCTATCCCGACTGGCTGTGGTTCGAAAATCTAGGCTTTTCGCCTGTTTTCTGGACCATGCTTTTGAACAAATTCGGGTTGGGTTTGTTGGTTTGGTTGCTTTTGATTCTTATCATATGCGTTAACCTTTACGCCGCCAAACGTTTAAACCCGGGCGACGGGCCAGGAGTGGCCTTTAAAGCTGCGGACGGGTTTGGCCTTTCAGGCAGGGCCTTAAATTCTCTCCTCATGGCTTTTGTTCTGATTCTTAGTTTTATTATTGCGTCAAAGGGCTCCTTTCAATGGGATATGCTCCTGCGCTATCTATATCAGCAACCTTTTGGCAGCACGGATCCTATTTTTAACAGGGACATCGGTTTTTATCTGTTCTCTCTTCCCTTTTACATTTTCGTCCGAAACGGGTTATTAGTTCTTTTCATTTTCGCTGGTCTGGTCTCTGTGGGTTGGTATCTGAAAAATGGTGCGCTTCAAATAGAAGGTGAATTTAGTCAAGCGGAGGGCGTCCCACCCTCTTTACCTAAAATTACCATTGCACCAAAAGCCAGGAAGCACCTTATTTTCCTGGGAGGAATCATTGTTCTACTCCTGGCCTGGGGTTATCATCTGAAAATTTATGGGCTTTTATATTCTACACAGGGGCCTGCTTTCGGTGCCAGCTTTACCGATGTCCACATCAAGGTCCTGGCCTATAAGGCTTTGATCGTTGTCTCCCTGGGCTTTGCCCTGGTCCTTTTTCTCAACGCCTTTAAATTCAGGACAAAATTAATCTGGTTAAGTGGAGGAATTTGGATAGGGGCTGTGTTGGTGTTTGCGACCCTGCTCCCCATCCTAATACAAAAATTTGTGGTTAAGCCGAATGAATTAGCTAAAGAATCACCCTACATCGCTTACAATATTGATTATACTCGTAAGGCCTATAATCTGAATAGGACAAAAGAAGTCAATTTTCCGGTTAGTGATCAACTCAGCATGGAAGACATCAAGGAGCATGATGTAACGATTCAAAATATCAGGATCTGGGACGAGCGTCCTTTACTTCAAACCTACAGGCAGATTCAAAGCATACGCCTGTATTACGATTTTAACAATGTAGACGTGGATCGTTATCTAATCAATGACCAATATCGACAGGTCATGTTGGCCGCCCGGGAATTGGTGGTAAATAAACTTCCTCCCCGGGCAAATACCTGGGTCAATAGACACCTCAAATACACCCATGGCTACGGATTGGCCTCAAGCCCGGTCAATGAAGTGACCAGCGAGGGACTGCCCCGCCTCTTCATCAAAGACGTGCCGCCTTCCTTTGAACCTGACCTGAAGATAGAGCGCCCCGAGATCTATTATGGAGAAAAAACGGAGGGGTATGTTCTTGTAAAGACGAAGACCGAGGAGTTTGATTACCCCAAGGGGGACAAGAATGTCTATACCATCTATCAGGGAAGGGGGGGTGTCCCTATCAAATCTTTTCTCAGAAGGCTTTTATTTGCCGTTGAATTTTTGGATCCCCAGATACTATTTACCACTTATTTAAGCCCGGAGAGTAAAATAATGTACAATCGCCGGATTGGCAGGCGGGCGGGTTTGATTGCCCCGTTTCTCGATTATGACGGTGATCCGTACGTGGTTGTCTCCGGTGGGAAGATCTATTGGATTCAAGACGCCTACACGACCTCTGATATGTATCCCTATTCTCGCCGATCTTATGGCCGTTTTGGAAACAAAGGACTAAACTACATCCGGAATTCAGTCAAGGTAACTATCGATGCCTATAATGGGGATGTAGCTTTCTACATTATTGATGAAAATGATCCTATTGTTAAAACCTATTCGAGTATATTCCCTGATCTATTCAAGCCTTTCAATGAAATGCCTCCGGATTTGATAAAACATGTTCGGTATCCAAAGGACCTCTTTAAAATCCAGGCAGATACATACAGGACATATCATATGGAAGACGCCCAGGTTTTTTATAACCAGGAAGACCTCTGGCAAATTCCTGATGAGTTGTATGGCGAAAGCCGACAGGAAATGGAACCATATTATGTTATCTTAAAACTTCCTGAAGAGGAAAAAGAAGAGTATCTTCTGATGCTCCCTTTCACACCTTCAAAAAAGGATAATATGATTAGCTGGCTGGCGGCCAGAAGTGACCTTCCTAACTATGGAAATCTACTTGTCTACAAATTATCCAAGGATAAATTGGTCTATGGGCCGATGCAGATTGAAGCGCGGGTGGATCAACAAACGGAAATTTCCAGAGAGCTGAGCTTGTGGGGCCAGAGAGGTTCAAGGGTGATCAGAGGCAATCTTTTGGCTATCCCTCTCAGTGATACTTTTATCTATGTGGAACCGGTCTA
>JAQYWL010000482.1 GCA_030145035.1 Desulfobacteria bacterium
GACCTCATCACCCTGAACCAGGGACACACCCACTTGGCGGAAGCGAAGCCTGTTGTGCTCATCGCCCTTATCGACCACCCAGACTACATCCCCCTGGTGCAAGGCGGACCGGGGGATGATAGCGGCGTTGGGCAAGGTGCGACCCTCGATATCCACGGTGACAAAGAGACCCACGGCAAGTGGCGGCTTTTTGGCGTAGGGTTTCTCCATGCGCACGACCACACGAATCATCCGGGTGCGCTCATCCAATTTCCCTTCGGTGCGGACCACCTTTCCCGGCCAGGTCAGGTCCCGTCCGGCGATACGAGCCCGGACCTTCGCGGGAGAACCAGGGCTGTTACCAGGGGTGAAACCGGGCACATGGAACCAGAATAAGTCCTCGTCTTCCAAGGGGAGCACTATCTCGGCCGCCTCCGTGGAATAGAGTGTGGCCAATGCCTGTCCGGGGGAGACATATTGGCCGATATCTACATTTTCCTGACTCACCCGACCGTCAAAAGGGGTCTTGAGTTCGGTCCGTTCCAGGTTCAAGAGAGCCTTTCTAAGATCCGCCCGGTCTGCTTCCAGCTTGGCTTGAGCTGCCGCCAGTTGCGGCTCCTTGGCCACCAATGGCGGCGGCTTTCTGTTTGCTTTAGGGCCGCCTGCATAGTGCAGACGCCACTCTTGCCGTGCCGCGGCGGTTTCTTCTTCGGCCAACCCAAGATGACTTTCAGCGTCTTTCACTTTGGCTCTGGCCAAGGTGACGGCCAATTGATAGTCCACCGGGTCTATACGCAATAAGGTCTCGTCCTGACTGAATTCGCCTCCGTTTACCAGGGAAGGAGAGGCATAAACCACTTTGCCGCCCACTTGAGGCACCAGATTGATTTCCCGCAAGGGTCTGACCGTACCCTCACCTAAGATATGAATCGATTGTGGCCCGGTTTTGACCGTGATCGTCCGGACCATGGGTATTGCAGCAGTCGGTTTACGCTTCTTGATCTCGGGTTTGCTTGCCGTCAATGCACGCAAACCCAAAGCGCCCAAAGCCACTAAGACTATGACGATGGCGACGTGCAAGAATCTTCTCTTAGTTTTGCTCATGGCAGATAGCCCTCTTCGTGATTGCGGAATGCGGAATCTTCACTCCGCTTTCCGTAATCCGCGTCACTCTGAAACCGGGAGTTACTGACCACTGACCACTGCCTACTGACCACTAACAACTTCAGCCCCAACCGGGGCAAGTTCTGCCCATCCGCCGCCCAAAGCGCGGTGCAGGGTGACGCGGTTGCTCAGAACGGCTAAGTCAACCAAGACTAGATTTTCTTCAGCTTGAAAACGGGTTTGCTGGGCTTCCAGCACGGTCAGGTAATCGACTATACCACGCTTATAGCGATTCTCGGCCACATCCTGGGTGGCTCGAGCTTCCATCAGAAAATCCAGTACCCGCTCCCGACGTTCCAACTGCTCCTTGCGAGTCAAGAGGGCGCTTTCCACCTCGGAGAATGCCGTCAATACCGTCTTGGCGTATTCGGCCACGCCCTGCTCATATCTTGCCTGTGCCGCCTGTTGGCCGGCCTTCAATTTGCCGGCGTTAAACAACGGTTGCACCATGCCTATGGCCATGTTCCACAACTTGCTCTCGTGCCGTAAGAGTTGATCCAATTCTTCGCTGGAGTAACCGAAACTGCCCGTCAAGCTGATGCGGGGAAACCGGTTGGCCCTGGCCACGCCCACTCGGGCGTTTAAGCCCATCAATGTGGCCTCGGCTGCTCTGATGTCCGGCCGACGCAGCAAGATCTCAGAAGGGAGACCAGGCGGTACCGGGGCCAAGCGTTTAAAGTAGTCTTCCTGCTGGGGCCGGGGTGGCCTGGTTTTGGGGTAGCGTCCAAGCAGCACGGCCAAATTTTGCTGTGTGATACCCAGGTCCTGACGCAGGGAGGGCAGCGACGCTTCGGCCTGGGCCAGAGTGCGACGGGCCTGCCTTAAATCCAGGACAGAGGCCAGACCACGCTCGTAACGACGTTCCACCAAGGCTAAGCTGTGACGGTAGTTTTCGATGCTCTGTTCACTAATTTGTATCCGCCGCTCCAGGGACTCCATCTGTAAATAGAGGCTGATCGTCTCGGCCACAACGGTTTGGGCCAAGATGCGACGGTTCTCTTCCGCTTGCAAGAGATCGGCCCGCACCGCTTCTTCAGCCCGACCCAAACGACCCCACAGGTCCAGCTCAAAGGAAGCGGGCAGTGAAAGTGTGTAGATGTCTGTTTCAGTGCTAAAACTCTTGCCCGGCATGACCCCGATGACCTGTCGCTGGTGCCGTTGACGCTGACCCTCAAGGCTTAAGCTGGGGAAACGGTCGGCTCTGGTCTCGACGAACTGGGACAGCACCTCCAAAATCCTGGCCGTGGCCTTTTTGATGTCCAGGTTATTTCTTAATACTTCCTCTACCAACTGGTTTAATTTGGGGTCGCTGAAAACCTGCCACCACCTGTCTTCGGGCTTGGGTGTTACCGCCCCGGTCGGGACATGCTGGTAGTACTCAGGCATCTGGATACCGGTGTCGGGTCGCTGGTAATCCGGGCCCACCTTCATACATCCGTTTGATACAAGGAGAGCGGCTAAGGAAACAAACGAGTAAAGAATCCACGCCCACAGGACGTGGGTTTGCTTATCCCCCCAGAGAGGGGCCTTCAATGCCTGTCCGCTATTCAAACCTCAACACTCCTTCGCACTTGTACACGCAGAGCGAAACAACTCTGATCCCGCCCAGAGAACCGGGTTTTCCAAGACGCAACAACGGACCATATGCCTCACAGGAGCGCCCCCTTTTCGATCCCGCCCAGGCCTTTCACCGAAAATTCGGTAATGTGTTCTACCAACCGGGCCTTGAAAGCCGCGTCGTATTCGCGTCCAGTGATGCGGGTGACCGCCATATGGGCGAAGCTGAAGTAAAGCACCGTAGCAAACATACTCAAGATGTTGAGCATCAGGCGTTCTTCTCCCTGCCCCTCGGGCATAAACGAACGCAACGTTTCGGCTAACCCTTTGATGAATGGTCGCATGACCTGCTCCGCCACCAGTTCAAAGGCCTCGGTAGGCTGGCCCAGTTCTCTGGCCATAAGCTGGTGGTGGCGCTGACGCTCCTCATCCGATAGAGGTCCTATTAGAAAGGCCTCGGCCAGGGATTTCGCCACTGTGGTCGGCGAGTGTGAGTCCTGGGCGGCAAAGAACTTCCCGAAATATTCTTGCAAGCGCCTGGCCCGGGGAACCCACCGGGCACGGAACACCTCCAGATAAAGGTTTTGCTTGCTGCCGAAATGGTAGTTTACGGCCGCCAGGTTGCAGTGGGCGGCAGCCGTGATTTGCCTGACGCTAACAGCATCGTAGCCTTTTTGGGCAAACAGTGCTTCGGCCTCATTCAGGAGGCGTTCTTTAGTGAAGTCGTGCTTCTCTTTTGGGGTCATGGTTTGGCTCTACCTTTTTAATCCACAGATTACCCCGGTTAAATAAAAGGACAAAAACATTTAACGGGGCAGGCGCAGATTACGCAGATTTTCGTGAGTTATTGGGTTAAATTCCCCGAAGCTTGCTTCGTTTAGATTGTGAAAATCAGACCCGCCTGCCACCGCCAGGCACAGCGGGCAGCTTCAATGGCGGCATGCTTGGCAATGGCGGGCAGGTACGCGATACCCCGTAGCTTGCTGCGGGGTAGTTCGTTAAACGTTTGTATCAAACGATCGTTTTAAAGTCAAGTTATAAAATCGCTTCGCGATTTTATAACTACAGGGGAAATCACAGGTTTACCTGCGGGTGGTTATGTGTCCGATGTTCTATGAACGTTGTAACTATATGGAGACTATTGCGATTATTGTAGGCAGACATACTCTGAGAAATTCACAAGGTAAGATGTCCCCAAAATTCTTACATGCGCCAGGATCAAGAGTGCGGATTTTCATTATACCTTTTTCTTGACATTAATAAAAATTTGGCTAAAATAGCCAAATAGGCCTAAATAGGGGAATAGGAGGTGTTCATGGAAAACAACCATTTAAGCATAAGCGTTGGAGAGGCAAAGAACAGGCTCTCTAACATAATCAATGAAGTCGTTTTTGCCAAAAAGCGCATCATCATCAAGTCCCATGGCAAACCCAAAGCAGCATTGATCAGTGCAGATGAGCTTGAAAAATTTGAAGAAATGGAAAATGAGCTAACGCATTCAAGAGATCGGAGGTTGCGGGCTCTAAATAGGGCTGCACAATTGAGAAAACAAATATTTGATAAGAATAAGGAAAGGCTCTTGGATTCTTCAAGAGATCTGCATCAAATCAGGGAAAAGAGACTCGATGAATTCTAAAGTCTGTGTGGATGCGAGTTTCGTTTTGAAGTTGGTGTTACCAGAGAAATATAGTGATACGGTCCATCTAATTTGGTCGGAATGGATTGAAAAGAAAATATATATCTACGCGCCTTATCTGTTGCTATATGAAACCCATTCAGTCATTAGAAACAAGGTTCACAGGAAAGAACTGACGTTAGAGGAAGGGGGCATTGCTGCGGAAGTCTTAATGGAGCAAGAGATTAATTTTTATCATACGCCAACAACAGTCAAAATGGCCTGGGATTTTGCCGGGCAATATAACCGACCAACGCTCTACGATGCTTTTTATCTGGCCATAGCAAAAGAACTTGAATCAGAATTCTGGACGGCTGACCAAAAACTATACAATAGTATAAGCCATGAAATCACCTGGGTGCGATCTGTCTTTGATGATTAGGAAATTAAATGGAAAGCGGGGTTTTGCTTTGAGGTTTACCCCATTAGAGGCACTGACAATCAGGCCTCTAATGGGGTTGTTTGTTTGCTTTCGGCCTTCAGCCTTCAGCCTTTAGCCTTCGGCCTTCAGCCTTCGGCCTTCAGCC
>JAQYWL010000542.1 GCA_030145035.1 Desulfobacteria bacterium
ATGCCGGACTTGATCCGGCATCCAGATTTGTATCCTATTGATAATATTCTGGATTCCCGCCTTCGCGGGAATGACGGCGCATGGTTTGCGACTCTAATAATATCAATGGGTTACAAGAACTTTGGACTGTACAGATCTTAAAAAGAGCCTGTATAATGTTTTGGATATACTGTCCAGTTCAATGGAGATGGTGCGCGGTACAATTACGATATTACACCCTTTGCGGAATGAAATTTTTATAGAGGTGGCGCACGATCTTTCCAAAAGCACTATTAAAAGAGTAAAATACAAACTGGGCGAAGGGATTACCGGTAGAGTAATTCAGACCGACAGGGCGGTTGCGATTCCGAAAATCGGTGAGGAACCTCTGTTTCTTAATCGCACGGCCTCAAGAAAAAGCAGAAAGGATCGGGGATTTTCCTTTATATGTGTGCCGGTAATGAAGGGAAGCAAGGTGATTGGAGCAATCAGCGTTGATAAACCCTTTGACGAATCTTATTCTTTAAAGCAAGGGAAAAAGCTCATGTCTGTTGTTGCGACCATGGTTGCAAGGCATGTTATCAATCTGGAAACAATCCGCCTTGAAAAGGAGCGGTTAAGAAAAGAGAACCAGAGACTTAGAAACGAACTGGGAAATAAATATTGTATTACCGGTATCATAGGTAACAGCAACAAGATGCGGGAAGTCTTTCAAATGATATCCCAGGTTTCCAGAAGCAATGCCACAGTGCTTATTCGTGGAGAGAGCGGAACAGGCAAAGAGCTGGTGGCAAACTCGATACATTATAACAGCCTGAGGGCAAAGAGGCCCTGTGTTAAAGTAAATTGCGCAGCGCTTCCTTCAGACCTCATAGAAAGCGAACTGTTTGGGCATGAAAAGGGGGCGTTTACCGGCGCCATAAAGCAAAACTTAGGGAAATTTGAGCTGGCTAATAAAGGAACGATATTCCTTGATGAAATTGGTTCCGTTGGTCTTGACGTTCAGACAAAACTCCTTCGCGTTTTGCAGGAAAAGGAGTTTGAACGTGTAGGAGGTCAGAGGACCATTAAGACCGATGTTCGAATAATCGCTGCAACCAACAAGAATCTTGAACAGGGAGTAGAGGAAGAAAACTTCAGGGGTGATCTGTATTATCGTTTGAATGTTTTTCCGATATACTTGCCTCCACTGAGAGAACGCAAGACAGATATTTTACTTTTGGCCGATCATTTTCTTGAAAGATATACAAAGGAAAACAGCAAGGATATCCGGCGTTTTTCAACACCTGCCATAGATATGCTTATGGATTACCACTGGCCAGGAAATGTTAGAGAACTGGAAAACTGTATAGAGCGTGCAGTTCTTTTGTGTGAAGAGGGTGTGATTCACAGCTACCATCTTCCTCCCACGCTGCAGACAGGTACGGAATCTGACACTTTGCCTGCATTGTCCATGGACGACGCAGTGGAAAATCTGGAAAGGGATATGATAATTGATGCCCCGCCCCGTTTAGGTCATGATGCGAAGAGTTTGGCCTGCGGCGGTTTTCCGTTTCGGTTTTATGGAAATCCTGTGTTCGGACCTGCCAAGGGCGTAGAGGGCAGCATGGCGAAGATCCATGGGGCGGAGGTGATCGCCGTGACACTCGGGAAGAGCAATATCAGCCGGGAGCAGCGCGAAAGCTCTTGTTTCCTCAGATCCCGGCCCCCCATGGGAACCGTTCTCCATGGGAAAGCTATAAGGGGTAGCATCGGTTCGCCATCCGCAGATGACAAAGTCTCCGGCGTTGGGATGGTGGCACAATTCGATCAGATCGCGGGTCACCTCATCGAGGAATGGGTGACTGGGACCTATGATCTTCTTATTTTCTTCAGGTAACACAACCTCCCCTTCTTCGGTCCAGGCCCGGAGTCTGCCTGGCCCATCAGCTACCAACACGAGAGGAATTTTTGCAGAATCCGCGAGTTCCCTGGCGAGGCGGTCACGTTCCGCCGGGATAAGTTCATCGGAACAGTAAACCATGCCCAGAGGCCCCATGGCTGTCACGGTTACGTGGGACCTTTTCGATTCTTCTTCACCTCCGTGTCGGACATGAAAGAGCGTTTGGATCTTTCTACCACCGAGGTGCCTTATACGCTGCGACTCGATTCCCTGAAAGTTGTTAGCGCGAACGTCGGCGCGGTTGTACTCAAAGCCCTTGAACACCTCTGCCACGGCCTCCCCTATGGTCCTGCCGTGTTCTTTTCGATAGGAGAGAGTCTCCTCCTGCCCGTGGTCAGAATAAATCCAAACGTCATAATCTCGGCGAGCCGAGCCTCTTGCAGCACGCCAGATTCGGGCAATGGCGTCGTCGATCCCCTTCAGGGTCCAGTGGGCGAATTTTGATGAAGGCCCTCGGCGATGAGCCTGTTCGTCGTAGCCGATCAGGTTGAGGTGGACGATGGGCAACCCTCTTGCGATGTCAATCTTAGCCCCGATTGTGATTAGTTCACGGAGCAAAATGCAAATTCCCACTCGAGTCGGCACGAATTTGAGCTCTTTTATGAGGTCGTGGCCATTTATCAGGCCGCGGATACAGTCGACAACAGCCAGCAAGAGCTCGATTATCAAAAGAAGGACCGATCGAAGAAAGCTGTAGGCGTTGGAAAGGATCAGGAAGAGTAAAGCAAAGGGGTTGGCTGCCTGCAGAACTGTTCCCCACCCGAGGGACACCGGGCAGAAGTGGGACTCTTCAGCGCCTCCGGTGTAGGTGTCGGAGTAAGAGCTTCCACCTTTGAGGAGGGGCTCGCCTTTTTTCTCGAGTGTGTGCTCAACCCCGGCGGCCGAGGCCGGATCGAACATTCGCATCATTTGGCCAGATTCACGATCCATGAAGCCAAAGGCCGGAGTCGCGCATTTGACGCCGTAGAAGAGTTCGCCTTGAACGGCCGGCGTACTCGAAGGCATGCCGGAGTAAAGGGGGTGCAAGCAGTATCGCTCGCGCCTGAGAAGGTTGCGAAGAAAAGGCATCTTGTCGTTCTCAATGGCGCGGCTCAATTGCGTGTGGGACAGGCCGTCAATCTGGATCATGACGAGACCGGGGGTCGTGCCTGTTCCCTTCGACTTTGGGAGGCGAAGCAAACGGATCAACCACTCACTGCGGCTGAGCCGGCGGCGTGCCTTTCGTAGAAGCACTTCGAGGCGATAGATCATGGTTTCGTTTTGCCTCCCGGCTCATGAACGCTCAGTACCGCATCAGCCGCCGCCCCGGCCACACCTTTCAGGACGTCCCACTCTGCCTTGATCATCCGAAGCACTGTAGTCCACACGTTGTACTCGGCACGCCGGTGTACAAATTTCTTCTCCCGGAGATGCTCATATAGAGCCAGTGCCTCATCGGCCGAGCGTTCTATAGAAAAGGCCCTGGCGGTATTTTTCGCACGATCCATGAGTTGCTGCAATTGTGCCGGGGATAGCGACGCAACCCACTGCAAGGCGGATAAGAATTCCTCGACGGTCTCGGAATGTAGGAGCCTGCCGTTGTGCTGATCTACCACAACTTCGCGCACGCCGGGCGCATCCAGGGCCACCACCGGAACCCGGGCCGCCATGGCTTCGATCAAAACCATGCCCTGGGTCTCGCTTTTTGAGGCAAATACGAACACGTCCATGGCGCGGTAGGCGCTCGTAAGCAAGGGATAATCAAGAACGCCAGCCATGTGCAAACGCCCGGCCATTTTCTCCCTGGAAAAAATCTGCCGAATTGCCTTCGAAGATGGGCCGCCGCCTACTACTAAAAAATGGGCACGGCTTTCACTCTTAAAGAATGCAACAAGGGCTTTGGCCAGGAATTCGAGATTCTTCTCCGGGGCAAGCCGGCCCACATGGCCGACGACAATGGCATCTTGGGGAATGTCCATGGCCGCTCGAAAGCCCGGCCCGTTGCCGCGGGCAAATTGTTCGAGGTTAACCCCGGTGGGAACGACATCTATCGGGGCAAAGACCCCTCGATCACCGAGCACCAAAGCGACGCTTTCACTCGGAGCAAAAACCTGATCACAGAGATTGCTGTAGCTGGTCGAGAGCTTGATGACGAAGCGCTTGAGCGTTTCTGAATCACCGGGAACATAGTGGGTATATTGCTCATACATGGTATGGTGCGTAAAAACCAGCGGAAGCTCATACTTGCGGGCCATGCGAAAGGCAGTCACACCAATTAGAAAAGGATGGTGGGAGTGGACGATATCGGGTTTAAATTCTTCGATAGCCTCTGTGAGGTATCCCGGGGTTGACAAAACGACAGAAAAATCGCTGCCATTGAAGCGCTGTATTGCCGGGATGCGGATCACGTTAATCTCGTTCTCCGGCATGTTTTCATACTCCGGAGCTACGACCAGCACACGGTGGCCGCGCTTGCGATACTCGACAGTGAAGACTTCGACCGACCGGGCCACGCCGGCGATATGTGGCGTAAACGTGTTCGTCATCATGAGAATGTTCATGACTTAGACCTCTAAGGCAGTTTCTCCTTCAAGCGACTGCTATCCAGAGCTTTCCTTTTTCTGCAAGCTCTTTGGCCAGCTCTTCGATCTTATCTTTGGCCATAGCGGCCAAACCTACTCCTGTCAGCAAGGTCTTTTTGATGAGATCAAACATAATTCTTCTCCTTTCAATGGTCCTTATTACTTCTCCTCCTTCTCTTTTTTAATAGCATCCTTTGCTCCCTTCCACATGCCGGTAAGAGCTCCCTTTGCCACGGCCACAGACCTTTTCCCGAGTTCCTTTGCTTCTTCGGCCATAATATGGGCTGCCTTGCCGACAGC
>JAQYWL010000470.1 GCA_030145035.1 Desulfobacteria bacterium
ATCGCCTTGTCCGGGAGGAATCGATCCGATATATACCGCTGGGAAAGAGTCGCTGCACCCACAATCGCAGAATCTTTGATTCGCACCCCGTGATGGACCTCGTATTTTTCTTTCAGTCCCCGCAGAATGGAGATGGTGTCTTCCACTGTGGGCTCCTGAACAAGGACCGGCTGGAAACGCCGCTCTAAGGCCGCGTCCTTTTCCACATACTTCCGGTACTCGTTAATAGTGGTGGCCCCCACGCACCGAAGGGTACCACGGGCCAAAGCGGGCTTTAGCATATTTGACGCATCCACCGCGCCCTCAGCAGCCCCTGCCCCGACCATGGTGTGGAGCTCATCAATGAACATGATGATCTCGCCCTCAGCAGCCTCCACTTCTTTTAGGACGGCCTTCAGGCGGTCCTCAAATTCCCCACGGTATTTCGCACCCGCAATTAGGGTACCCATATCAAGGGCAATTAGTCGGCGGTCCTTCAGCGTCTCAGACACATCCCCGTTCACAATCCGCTGGGCCAGGCCCTCCACTATGGCCGTCTTCCCAACACCAGGCTCGCCAATCAGGACAGGGTTATTCTTGGTGCGGCGAGAAAGAACCTGAACCACACGGCGGATCTCTTCGTCCCTGCCGATCACCGGGTCCAGCTTTCCAAGGCGAGCAAGATCGGTCAGGTCCCGGCCAAACCTTTGTAAGGCTTGATACTTTTCCTCGGGGTTGGGATCGGTAATCCGCTGTGTGCCCCGTATATCGACCAGGACCTTCAGAATCGTCTCACGGGTCACACCTGCGCCGGCCAGGATGCGGGCGGCATCCGTTTCTTTCTCGTCGGTTATGGCCACAAAGATGTGCTCGATGCTCACATACTCATCCTTCATCTTGGCCGCTTCGGCAAAGGCTCCATCCAGAACCCTTTTGGTGGTTGGAGAGATATATGCCTCCCCCGTGCCGGCCCCACTCACCCTGGGCTTCTTTTCGAGCGCATCCGCAACCTCATGCAACACCCCTTCAGACGATGCACCCAGCTTCTGAAGAATAGAGCGAGCAATCCCCTCGGGCTGCTCCAGCATGACCTTCAAGAGATGCTCCGGCTCGATCTGCTGATGTCCCAATTGACCGGCCAGGCCCTGGGCGCCTTGAATCAGTTCCTGAGACTTTATAGTAAATTTGTCAAAACGCATGATTTTCTCCTTTTATAAAATCGTTGCGCGATTTGGCATCCTTCATTCCTCGGTTTACACTTATCAAGGATGCGGGCGCCAAGAGATAAGTTCTTTTGTTCCTACTTTTTGGTGTCAGGTGTCAGGTGTCAGGTGTCAGAAACTGAAAAAGCAAGACCTGAAACCTGAACACTGAAACCTGAACACTGGTCAATAGGTGTAAACTACTTTATGGCAAAAATGAAGAATACCCGCGATTTTATACAAAATAAGCACCTGATATGTATTGTCAAACATCGTCATGTCTGCATTTGCGCTACTTTGAGTGCTTTGAGAACTAGAATCTGAGTCTGACGTGGAGAGTGAACAAAAGAGGATATTTTGCAAACGCCTCGGGCTGAGGCTTTGGAAAGCACAGACTATCTTTGACTCTGTCTATTTACCGAGTTGGGCTTTTAGCCCTGCGATCTCTTTCCTTGCCCTGACCAGCTCATCGCTTGTTAACCTCAAGCGACTGGCCAAAATCTCGGCAAATACCTGGTACAAAACACAGCAGAAGGAGGCCCTATCGTTGCCTGATAACCTGTCCGCATAAGAGGCGTCTGTTGATAGACAAACGGACTCGTCAACAGCGTATACAGAGGCTGACCTGGCCGAACCATTTATTACACCCATTTCACCGAAAATATCGCCTCTGCGATCCAGAACACTGAGTTCTTTATCGTCTTTTACTATTCTCACTTTGCCGGAGACAAGAAAGTATATCCAATTATCATACTGCCCTTCTTCAATGATCAACTCCCCTGGATCATATTTCCTTATCTTGCTTAATTTCAATACCCCTTTGAGGTCCTTATCATCAAAAGACCTTAGAGTGGGAATTTCCCTGAATTTTTTTATAAGATCCTCACTCTCTTTCAAATAATCGGATTCAATCATTCTATTTGCCTCCCTCTGAAGTGCTGCTTACGTTTAGGGCTCGCCCTAAACATTTACTCCTGGGTTGAGCGGTTCAACGTTCACAGTTCCCGGTTGAAGAGCCCCTGGCCCAGACCCTGGCCCAGACCGGGATTATGGGGCCTGGCAGTTAATTTAAGCATGTCGCGCCAGGGCGGGCCGGGACTACATGGGCACCAAAATCATCTTGGGATGTCGCGCCAGGGCGGGCCTGAACCTGGAACCGATCACTTTAGGTTACAGTCTGTTGCATTTAAAGGCTTATCTAAATGGTCAAAGCTGTTTGCTGATCGCTCGCATGCCAGACGGTTTTGTCTATCTTACTCCAGATCTTCTCTTTTGCCAATGGCAATACATGATTCGGTGCCTTTCAGTTGATTTGTGCTATTCACTGTGTTATCTAATCTAACTCATATGAGGTAAGGAGATTTGATTCATGCAAAGAAGACAATTCAACATAAGGGAGCTCGGAATTGAGACAAAGGCCAAGATTTTTGCTGATCTGGATGTTGGGAGCCTTGTCACCCATGCGGTCAGAAAAGACGAGGGCGAATTGAGTCGCAGGGGCACCCTGGTCATCAAGACCAGAGAGGACCACCCGAAGTACGGCCCTGGCAGGCACACGGGCAGGTCCCCTCAGGATCGATTTTTCGTGGACCATCCTGAAATCCATGACAATATTGATTGGCAAGTCCAGGATGCCAAGTCAAAAAAGCCCATCAACCAGCCGATCGAACCTAAGGTAGCACTTCGGCTGTATAAGCAAATCACCAAGTACCTGAGCGCACAACCTGTGCTGTACCTGCAACACCGACTGGTCTGTGCGGACCGCATGTACGGATTTCCACTGTACTTTGTGACAGAATCCCCTACGTACGCCCTGTTTGCCAACAACGTATTCCGGGACCTTCCCTCCACAACCAAAGAGATCCCGAACAAACCGATCCGTGTCATTTTTGCACCCGGATTCAGGGTTCGAGAGCCCAAGAAATACGGTCTCAATTCAAATGGATTCGGTATCATCGACTGTTTGAATCAAACAATCTTCGTGGGGGGGCTAGGTTACTGTGGTGAGGCCAAAAAGGCTGTTTTTGCCCTGCTCAACTACCTGCTGCCCTTCATGGACGTGTTTCCCATGCACTGTGGCGCCAACAAAGGAGAAGATGGGGCTGTGGCCCTGTTCTTCGGGCTGTCCGGTACTGGCAAGACATCGCTGTCGGCTGACCCTCACCGCAAACTCATTGGCGACGATGAACACGGCTGGTCCCCTTACGGTATCTTTAACTTTGAAGGCGGCTGTTATGCAAAACTGATCAGGCTGGATCGGGTCAAAGAGCGGGATATCTGGAGTGCCGTGAGAAAATTTGGGGCCTTAGCTGAAAATGTGGTCGTCAAAGATGGGGCTCTGGACCTTGAAGACGCCTCCATTACCGAAAATACCAGGGCTGCCTATCCGTGCAAGTATATAGACAATGTGAGTTTCACCGGCGTGGGAGAACATCCAAAGGTCATGTTCTTCTTGACCGCTGATGCCTCTGGGGTAATGCCACCGATTTGCAGGCTCACGCCTGAGCAGGCCATGTATCAGTTCCTGTCCGGTTACACAAGCAAGTTAGCAGGAACCGAGGTGGGGATTAAAAAACCGGTGCCAACCTTTTCCCCATGCTTTGGCCTCCCCTTCATGCCCCTGAAGCTTCTGACCTATGCTGAGCTTTTAGGCAAACGCCTGAGAAAGCATAACACCAGGGTTTATCTCGTAAACACCGGGTGGACAGAAGGCCCCTTTGGTAAAGGTCACAGAATCAATATCGTTCACAGCCGCGAGATGATCGCGGCAGCCATCCGAGGGGAACTGGAGTATGCGCAGACGGAACGACATGAAGACCTCGGCCTTGAAATGATCACCAGTTGTTCGGGCATACCGGACCCCCTCATGCTCAGACCATGGAAGACATGGGGAAACGTGGCCGAATACCGAGACAAGTCCAGAGAACTGGCCGCTCATTTCATCAAAAACTTCAAGGAAAATTACCCGGACGCCCCAGCCGAGATCGCCAGGGCCGGGCCTACATTGAAGATTTAGGATCCCCTTATCCCACAAAGGGCCGCCGCAGTATGGTGTCCTTGAGCCAGTACTTATCGTCCTTTTCAGGGTACTTGATATTATAATGCAGACCGCGGCTCTCCTTCCTCAACATGGCACTCTGGATGATGAGTTCGGCTAACATGGCAATGTTGCGCAGCTCGATCAAATCCGAGGTGATTTTGAAATCCCAATAGTACTCATGGATCTCCTTCTGGATGGTTTCAATCCGGTTTCGGGCGCGCAGCAGTCGCTTGTTGGAACGCACGATCCCCACATAGTTCCACATGCACCGTCGGATCTCGTCCCAGTTGTGGGCAACCACGATCGCCTCATCACTGTCTGTGGTGCCCATTGGATCCCACGGGGGCAGGTCACGACAAATCTCGGCATTGATTGTCTCCAAGTCATTCACAGCCTGCTGGGCCGACCGGTGGGCATAGACCACTGCCTCAAGAAGGGAGTTGCTGGCAAGGCGGTTAGCGCCATGGAGCCCCGTGCACGCTGTCTCGCCCACGGCATAGAGCCTTTCTATGTCGGTCTTGCCGTCCACGTCTACCAGCACCCCGCCGCACAGGTAATGTGCTGCCGGAACTACGGGGATGGGCTCCCTGGTCATGTCTATGCCAAGGGAAAGGCACCTCTGATAAATGTTTGGGAAACGGTCCCGCACAGAGTCAGGCTCTTTGTGGGTGATGTCCAGAAACACACAGTCGTCCCCAGTCTTTTTCAGCTCACTGTCAATCGCGCGGGCCACAACGTCCCGGCACGCCAAGTCCTTTTTGGGGTCGTAATCTCCCATGAAGGCGCGGCCCCGCGCATCGATCAGCACGCCGCCTTCCCCCCTCACCGCCTCGGATATAAGAAAGTTCTTGGCCTCGGGATGATAAAGGCATGTGGGATGAAACTGCACAAACTCCAGGTTTGCCACCAGGGCCCCTGCCCGGTACGCCATGGCAATCCCGTCGCCTGTAGCTATATCCGGATTGCTTGTGTAGAGATAGACCTTACCGGCCCCGCCGGTGGCCAGAACGGTAATCTTCGCATTAAAGGTATGAACCTCATTGGCTTCGGTCTCCAGCACGTAGGCACCGCAGCACAGGTCCTCATGTGCCGCAGTCACAAGCCCCCGCTTCATCCTCGTGGAATAGGTGATCAGGTCCACTGCAATGTGGTTTTCAAAGATGTCGATCTGCTTGTGGTTACGAGCGCGATCTACCAGGGCCTGTTCGATGGCGTGGCCGGTGAAATCCCCGGCATGGACGATTCTTTTCTGGGAATGCCCCCCCTCCAGACCGAGATCAAGTTTTAGGTCGCCTGCCCTGTCCTGCGTGAACTCAACCCCCCAGTCCATCAGTTCCCGGATCCGTTCCGGACCGCTCTTTACGACCATTTCCACAACACCTTTGTTGCATAGTCCGTCACCGGCCTCCAGGGTGTCTCGAATATGAAGACCAAAGGAATCGTACTGGCCAAAGACCGAGGCGATACCCCCCTGGGCATAATTCGTGCTGGTCTCCATGGCCTCTTTCTTGGTTACGATAGCCACCCGCCCGTATTCGGCCACCTTCAAGGCAAAGCTCAGACCGGCAATCCCGGTCCCAATGACCAGAAAATCAATCTTGTATTCCATTATAGCAGCGATGGCCGCCGCCTGGGACGTCGAGCCATAAATCCAACGATGAGCCCTACAAAAAGGACAGCAGCTCCACCCAAAAACCAATGTAAGGTTTGAGTCCCTTGAAGGGCTCTCAGTTCCTCTTCAAGTTCTGCCTGCCGCTTGGTTTTTGTTGCAAGATCCTCAGAGGCCTTGTCATAGGAAGCCTTCAAGGACAGGTATTCTGAAGATCCGCTCTTAAGGGTTTCATAAGACTTTCCCAGGGCCACCGCGGTCTTTGTCTGCTTAGACAGGGCTTTCTGGAAGTCGTTTCGTTCTCTCTTGAGACGAACGTTTTCCTCAATCAAGGTTTTTGCCTGCTGCTTCAAGACTTCGTTTTCACTCTTCAGCTTGGCGATAACCTCCTTGCTGGGCGGCCCCGCGCTCAAATAGCGGGTCAACAACCACCCCTCTTTCTCATTGGGAAGCCGTACCCTGGACCAGCCATTTTCCAGTTCTTCCAGCACCTCAACCCGAGTCCCGGACTTTGGCATGGCAACAATTCTGCGGTCCATCCCGGCATCGCTTCGAAGCATCACCGATATGTCATCTGTTATGTACGAGGTCTCCGAATGCGCAGGTATCACCATTACAAAAAAACAGAGAAAAAATAGAACACAACGTTTCATAGTTTCAACAATGCCTCATATCGAGTAAGGGTTGCAAGATCGATCGTTTGTGGTACACTATTAAATAATCCCGCTCTTGTCAATAATTTCTTTTGAAATCAATCGAATAGCATTATGATTGTCTACGACTTACAATGTGCCAATGGCCATACCTTCGAAGGATGGTTTGAAGACCGAAAGGCCTATGAGGATCAGGGCAGGAAAAAGCTGATAGTCTGCCCCGTATGCAGTGACACCTCGGTTGCAGCGGTTCCTTCAAGGTTTTCCATCAAGTCAGGTTCAACCACCTCACAAAAGGACGACGACAAGCCTGAAGACCGGGCGACGATCGAGAAGGCTCTGGAGTTCCTGGAAAACAATTTTGAAGATGTGGGAGCGAATTTCGCCCCGGAGGCATTAAAGATGCACTACGATGTCACCGAGAAGCGCAATATCAGGGGAACCAGTACAGAGACCGAAGAGGAAATGCTTCAACAAGAAGGAATTAAGTTCT
The DNA here is from genome assembly GCA_030145035.1 of Desulfobacteria bacterium. Classification (GTDB taxonomy): domain Bacteria; phylum Desulfobacterota; class Desulfobacteria; order Desulfobacterales. Next base: position 6,977 of record JAQYWL010000470.1, read on the forward strand.
TCAAACTGCCCATCCCTCGACTCGACTCCTAAACCCACCTCCCTGCCGTCCTCGACTCTAGTACATCTTTCCGTTTTGGTTGAGTTGTTGAGTGGTCGATTGGTTGAGTTGTTAAGTCGTTGATTCGTTTTCAATCCAACCGCTTATGTTTCAAGCAGCGAGTATTTTTGGGTCATTGCCAGCCTCTCGCCTCGGACTACCGATTTGCTAATCGCTGTTACTGATATGTTCAGCCGCCGGGAAAAGGGGTCGCCCTTCAGTTTTGCAGGTTTCAGTTTGAGGTTCCATGGGTCCGCTACAACGCTCAACTCCTCACAATCTTCATCTATCTTCGACTTTCCTGCCATCATGAACCGGCTCTAAAAGGATTACTTAGAAACTGTAAAACTAAAGAGCGTTCCCAAACTTTCCTCGCATCATCTCCGCGTATGGGGAGTTATTGAATTATTTAGTCGCGGTAGGAATGCCGGTCACCCGGCACC
>JAQYWL010000190.1 GCA_030145035.1 Desulfobacteria bacterium
CAATTGGCCCGCCCTGGCGCGACAGAAGTTGGACAATGCCTCCGAAAGAAAAACCCGGTCTGGGCCAGGGAATACTGGAATATTGGAATGGTGGAATAATGGGTTTAAATGGATTGCCGACTTCGCCATGGTAGCCTCGGCTACGACGGCTGAATTGGTCTTTTTATCTTCTACATCATTCCAATATTCCAATATTCCATCATTCCTTTCTCGGTATAGCAGCCAAGCTAATAAAGCGCTATAATGTCAACAGGTTGTAGAAATTCCGAGACGTTCAATTACCAGTATTTTCTTCTTCATGTCATCATTTCCTTTTTGTATTCAGTATCCTACAGTTCTCTATCCAGGGAAGTGCGGCAAAGGCCGATGTTTTTGAAGATCTGTGTTCAGAAAATGAAAGGAGGTACATGGCAGTGACATGGACAGTTCGACTTCTTGGCATCTGCCTCGTTTCGTGGCTGTCGTTCGGCGGCCTGATCGGCTGTGCTCCAGCGCTTTCCAGGCAATTTCGAGAGCAGGTCCGAGTGCCCCTCCCTTTCAAAGCGCTGCTTGAAGAAGGAGAGGCTCACGAGGGACGTAGGGTGATTCTGGGGGGCTATATTCTGGAGACAGTGAACGAAACGGATGGCAGCCTACTCACCGTGTTGCAGGCACCGCTCGATTCTCGAAACAAACCAAAATCACGAGACCTCTCTGAAGGCCGGTTTCTGGTGCAAACGGAGAAATTCCTAGATCCGGAAATCTACAGTAAGGGTCGCAAGCTCACCGTGGGGGGCAAAGCGTCGGGGGTCCGGTCACAGCCACTCGGAAATCGCTTGTACCGGTATCCGGTCATCGAGGCTGAGGAACTTCATCTGTGGCCCAAAGAACCACAATACATCAAGCTTCACGATCCTTACTATTACTACTGGGACTGCCCCTGGTACTATTACCCGTATCACCCCTATCCATGGTGGGCATGGTAATGTCCATTATTTATGGACAAATTGCATCTTGGCCGAGCCTATCTCAATGGCATCAAACTCTTTTAGCATGACCGAGGTTTTCACAGTTTTACCGTTGACCTTTGGCTTAGAAATCCCTGCCACGTAGCTTAAGTAATAGCCATTGGGTCTCTTGCTGATGGTGGCTGCGGTCTGGCCCACCATTAAACCGCGCACCACAATGTCGGAGGTGGGCTTTTTTCCGATCTTGGTCAGCTTCCTGGAAAGCTTCACTTCTCCCTCGCCGCCTGCTAAAAAGGACAAAACACCGATGGGCGCCTCCTTTTCAGGCTTCTGAGGTTCCAATTTGGCAGGGCTCTTGGCCATCATCTCCCGGTACTTTTCCGTATCCATTATCATGGTCTGGTCCATCCCGACCGGAGCGTCATCGGGCCGGGGCTCCCCCTCCTCGTAGGCAAAGACGAGGGTATGCTTCCCGATGTCTATGACGTCTCCGTGTTTGAGCCAGTGAGATGAAACGAGTTGTTTGTTTACAAAGGAACCGTTTTTACTTTTCAGATCAGTCAGTAAAAACCCGTCATCCATCGAGTCTATCTTGGCATGGTGTCCAGACACCGCGAGGTTCTCGATGACCACATCGTTGTTCTCCCTCCGGCCGATGGTCAGGGCCTCTCCCTTTTCAAGGTGATACTTCCCAACCGTTTTTTCCTTGAATTTAAGCACCAAAGTCGGCATCGCAGGACCTCTCTTTATTTAGATATCTTGTAACTACTCAGGTTGTCAGGTTCACGGTTGGCTACTTTCTTCATCGCTCTCTAACCTTGAACCTTGGAACCTTGAACCTAAGTAGTTACTCTTCATCGCTCTCTAACCTTGAACCGTGAACCCTGGAACTTTGAACCTGAGTAGTTACAATATTTTTTTCAAAGGGAAGTTGGATAACCCTTCTCCGATCCGCGAGATCAGTCTGATGATCCCGCTTTTTTCATGTTTTACCTTCTTTACCTTTAGCACAATAACCGTTACATTGTCATCCCCCCCACGTTCGTTTGCCAGATCCACAAGCAACCGGCAGGCCTTATCGGGCCGTTCTTTATTTACCACATCGAGGATCTCCTCCGGAGATACCTTATCGCTTAAGCCATCAGAACAGATGACCAGGATATCGCCCCTGAAGCACTCAATCTCGCAGATATCAGCCTTTACGGTTTCCTGAATCCCGATGGCCCGGGTGAGCATGTGTCTGAACTCTCCCCCCACCCGTTTGGCTCCCTCGGGGTCGAGAGCCGCCTGCTCGGCCATCACGGTGTGGGGCACGGACAGCAGCTCTATGCTTCCGTCATGCACCAGGTAGATTGGGCTGTCGCCCACGTTGGCCGCCATGAGGGTCTCGTCAGAAAAATAGACTGCCGACACTGTGGAGCCCATTCCACGGTAGATCTCCTTACTATGGGAAGTCTGGTGGACACTCCGGTTGGCCATGTGGATGCCGGAAAGTAGCCGCCTGGCCTCCTTGGAGAGGACCTCGTCGTAGTCTGCCAGATCCTCCGCATCGCTGTCCTGTTTAAGACCTTTCATGTAGTCCCGAATGGTCTCAACCACCAGTATGCTGGCCACCTCCCCGGCCTGGTGCCCCCCCATGCCATCGGCCACCACATAAAGCCTCAGGTCATCATCGAGGAGCAGGGCATCTTCGTTGCCCTTCCTCTTTCTACCTACGTCGGTAATACCTGCTGATTCGACGACAACCATGATTACGTCTTTTCCGCCTTCTTTTTGGCAATAAAGGCATCGATCCTTTTTCCAAGCTCTCTTAAATGGGCGGTCATCCGGGACGCCCTCTGGTAGCGTTTCTGTTGTTCCTTCTCCAGAGTCTTGTCTATTATGGTCACAAGGGGCTTTACTATTTTTGGGTTTAATTTTTTCGGGTCTGGATGGGGCACGTTCATTACCTGGTGCATGAGCGCCGCCGGGTTATCGCCGTAAAAGGGGAGTCTGCCGGTCAAGAGCTGGAATAGCATTGTTCCCAACGAGAAGATGTCCGACCTTCCATCCACCTTTTCGCCGGAAAACTGCTCTGGCGACATGTAAAACGGCGTACCCTTCACCACGCCGGTCCGAGTCTGGGAAGTGGCCGTGATCCTGGCTATGCCGAAGTCGGTGATCTTTACAATGCCCGTGTTCAAAAGCATTATGTTGGCCGGCTTGATGTCCCGATGGACTATCCCTTTCTGGTGGGCGTAATCCAGGGCGTCGGCTATATCGGCCACATAGTCGATGACCTTGCGCATGGGCAAGAGGTTGCCTTTTTTCGTGTATTTTTCCAGGGTCTCCCCCTCCAAATATTCCATGGCGATGTAGGCCAGATCTTGCTCTTCGCCCGCATCGTAGATGGTGACGATCTTGGGGTGGGAGAGGGTCCCCGCACTTCTAGCCTCTCGGAAGAATTTCTCCTTCATCTTCTCCGCTTCTTCCGGCTCGAAGTCATCGGCAAACCGGACGGTCTTGATCGCCGTGGTCCGGTTGATGCGCGGATCCTGGCCGAGGTAGACTACGCCCATGGCACCTTTGCCAAGTTCTTTGATCACCTTGTACCTGCCTATAGTGGGACGGGTGCCGGTGGCCATAAGGCCCTCGCCCGCTGAACCTTCGCCCAAAAAGCGTTCGCCGAACACCATCGTCTCGCCGGCCTGCATCAACTTCTTTTTCCTTTCACGCACATCTTTGAACTTGCTGTCGTGCTCTTCTATGTACTCATAGACGTCCGCAGCTTTATTGAACTGCCTCTTTCTCTCATAGTCCAGGGCGAGGTTGTAGAGGATGTCCTTCATTTCGCCGTCCACCGGCTCCTGACGAAACTTGTCGAAGGCCATATCGAGCATTCCCTGGCTCTGAAAGGAGATCCCCAGCATCCGGTTGCTCTCAGCCGGCTCATCCACCTTTTCTTTGCGGGTCTCCGTTACAAAGTACTTGATGCTTACCACCCCGATGTAGCCAAAGACAAGCTGTAGGAGGGGGTAGGTCACCCGAACCCAGAGGCCCTTTGAGACAAGAAAATAGGTTGAGCCCCCCATAAGAAAGATAAGGAAGACCAAAAAGGTCATGCCTGCAAGCATGGGCTTTAACCCTGGTAAGACAAAGGTGATTACCAATCCCAAGAAGAGTATCATAAGAATCTCTGCGCTGGAGCCCTGGGGCAGCTTTTGAACGAATTCTTTGTTTAGTATTGTACGGATGGTATGGGCCGAGAATTCTTCCACGGGCATAGTCGGATCGGTGGGCGTGCTGAGCGGGTTCATTATCCCGGCGGCAGAGGCTCCCACCAAAACGAGCTTGTTTTTAAAGACGCTCGATGGAATCTTATCGCTTATGACGTCGAAGTAGGAGTAAGTCTTAAAGGATTCCCGGGGACCTTTGAAGCTGACCAGTAATTCGGAGTACAATGTGGTGGGGATCTCAAGGGAGCCGAGGTAAATGGCTGAACCCGGATCGGCCCGTATTTTGTTTTGGGGGACGTTCAGGTAGAGAGCCGCCAGTCTTAAGGTGTAGGAAGGGATGTAAAGCCCGGTGAACTCATATAAGAGCCGTTCCCGTCTGGCTGTTCCGTCCATGTCGTAGGCGCGGTTGATGTGGCCTATGCCCTTTGAGGCTTTTAAAAAGGCGGGGATGGGCAGGAATATGTCGTAGGCCCGAGGGCATTGCAAACCTTCGCGGTTACTGATGCTCTGGATCGACTGATCAATCAGGGCCTCGTCCGTTTCTATTGTTTCCTTTCCCTCCACGGCCTGCTCCTTGAAGAAGACCGGGAGCACCACTTTGCCTGACTCCTTGAGGGCCTCCGCAAGTTTTTTGTCGTTGTCCAGCCTTGCCCGGGCTTCACTCATGGCCTGGAGAAACATAGGCCCTTTGTCGCCAGCATGGTCCAGCACGGTTTTGGCGAAAAGCTCCTTTAGGGCCTCAAGTTCCCTTAAGCCGGTGCTCTCCTGAGGTTCACCAAAGATGAAGTTGAGCCCGATGACCTTAGCCCCCCCCTCGTTTATCTTCCTGATGCCCTTGGCTATAAGGGAGCGTGGCCAGGGCCAACTGCCGAGCTTCTCTATGGAGTCGTCGTCTATGTCCACCAGAACGACCTCGCTCGGGGCTTCCGCCCCCCCCCTTAAACTCATCATTACATCGTAGAGCTTGAGTTCCAAGATGTCGAGAAACCCCATGCGAAAGAACGCAAGCCCCAAAAAGAAGACGGTTATACCCAACCCCAGAAAGATTGTTGGATGTCTTTTCAGAATGCCCATGTTTAGTCCGTTGCTTGTGAAATTGGTGTTTTTTCTGGCAGAAGGTTTTTGCCATGTTCAACAAAAAGTGAACTTTAGTTCACTTTAGGCACTTCTTTTTGGTTCCGGTTTATCCGGGTTAGGAGATGTCAAAAGGACCCTTTGGACAACAGATCGCTGGCGAGGGTCAGACGCCGGATCAGGGTTTTGGAAAAGACCTTGTGAAAACGAAGCTGGGTGTTGATGGACGTCTGGTCTATGACCGAGCCGTTGATCCTTATCAAAACAGTATTGCGGACCGCTTTGACAGAGGCGCTCCGTGTGATATTACCCCGGTACGCCATTTCACCAAAGCAGTCACCTTGTTTCAATGTGTTTAAACGCAGCCCCCGTTTCTCAACCATCACCTCGCCTGCAACAATAATGTAGAAGCAGTCTTCTATCTCCCCTTCGGTAATTATGGTCGAATTGGCTTCGTGCTTGAGCCACTGGGTGGCGTTGAGCACCTCGGCAAGTTCGCTGGAAGTAAAATCATTGAAGAAATCCAATTTCTTAAGGGCATTGTATTTTTCTTCAAAATTGATTTCCTCTTCCAGGTGCCTCAATTGATCGAAAGAGGCGCTCAGTTCCAAAGCGAGTTGCAGGCCGGTCCGGTAACGTTTTGCCAGTTCCTTTTCCAAGGCTCGCATGACTATGCGTTCCAGAGATTCGGGAACATCACGCCGATGTTTCTTCAAGGGCTCGGGCTCTTTATTAGCTATCTTGAAAAAGATGGCGTACTCCGTGTCAGCCTCGAAGGGTTTGGTTCCGGCCAGGAGTTCATACATCACCACGCCCAGGGAGAAGAGGTCGCTCTGTGGTGTCTGTGGTTCATTTCGAAGCTGCTCCGGTGACATGTAGTACACTGACCCACTGAAACTGTCCGGCCGGGGATGGTCTGAAGCCCCCACTACCGTGGCGATGCCGAAATCGGAAATCTTGGCATCGCCTTTCGTGGAAATCATGATGTTGCTAGGTTTGATATCGCGGTGGATGACTCCGTTCTGGTGGGCGTAGCCAAGACCCTTGGCGCACTGGAAGATGATTTTTGCTACCCTGTCAAACGGCAGGAATGTTTTTTCCCGGCAGTACTCTTTTGAGGTGGACCCATCGACATATTCCATGACCAGGTAACACCGGTCGTTTTCCACCGCGGCATCGTACACCGATACGATGTGGGGATGCATTAATTTGCCTGCCGCCCTGGCTTCGTTGAAAAATACTTGCTGAAACTGCTCAAACTCCTGGGGATCCTTGGGGGAAGAGGCAAAGGTGACTTTGATGGCCACCATACGATCAATAAAGGGGTCCTGAGCCAGATAGACTACACCCATTCCCCCGCGCCCCAGTTCTCGAGTCACCAGATATCTGCCTATTTTGTGAGGTATTTTGGGGGAAGCCATAGCGCCTGTCCCAAAACCTTATTCATTGATAGAAAATTCCTTACTTGATAAAGGTAGTATAGAGAAATGAGGCTTGTGTGTCAATCAAAAAAGCCTCTCAACGTATGGTGATTAAAGGCTATCCGGGTGTGTAAGGGGTTGTGAAAGGTGACGTGGTCCTGGGCGGGTGCCTGTTCAACGATTGAAACTCTTCGCAAGAGTGTCTGTTTTAGCGAAATTTGGGATTCCTTCCGTGTTCAAGTAAGGGGCCCCATGTAGTCGGCAAGCTGACTCGATGTTCTTCGCAAATTCTGACTTAGTAGACGCGCAATTCCTTTGAGAATCTTGACGCCTATTGTTGGGTCTTCCTCCAATATCAAATCAAATCTACTCCGCGTCAATGTGAGCAGCGTAGCCTTGGTGCGGGCTCTTACCGTAGCAGACCGAGGGAAGTTATCGATAACAGACATTTCTCCGATTGAACGTCCCTTAGTCAATGTGGCTATTATGGCGCTGCCACCTGCCGAGGATCTCTTCATTACATCCAATGAACCCTCTTCTACAAAGCATACGTAGTCGCCTCTATCCCCCTCCCTAAAAACGTACTCGCCGGGTTTGACCTCAATGATGTTTATATATTTAGCCAGCACGCTCAATTCCTGTCCATTAAGTCTGTCAAAGAGGGGAATGTTACATAGCGAATCAACAATTGCTGTTGACATTTTAGGAGAAGGCTTCTTTTTGTTTTCTGCCATTCCAATACCCTCTCATAATATAGTATCTCGGAATTTCTACAACCTATTGAAATGGTAGATATTTATAGACGCTATTGCAAATTCGATCAAGGAATAATGGAATGATGGAATATTGGAATGATGTAAAA
>JAQYWL010000231.1 GCA_030145035.1 Desulfobacteria bacterium
GCTGCCTCACCGACACGCTCTTGGGGTTTTGGGAGGTAAAGTCCCGCAGACCGTAGACGAAAAGAGAATTATTGACCTCTCTGTACTGAGAGGGAGGAGGCAATATTTGACGCCTGGTATTAAGAAGGTTCTCTAAATCCCTTATAACCGAGGCCTTGACTTGTCCGATACTAAGCAAGCGGTATTGAACAGGCTCATGGGAAACCCCCGGTTCATAGTCCACAAGCCTATCCAGAACGGATGCCTGGGTGTCTTGCCGGTCTTGTTTCATACTGTCAAGAAACTCTAAAGTTTCTTATTGAGCTGCAGGTCCCAACCTCCTGCGACTTGACCTCCACCGCTACCGTCCGCACGTTTTTGTTGGGTATACGTCCACTGTATTTTCCCGTAATTGAAGGTAAGGGACTCGGTAGGCTCCCCACCTCCGCCGCCTCCAACAGAACATGAACTGACGATGCAATTGCTCAACTTATATTCCATGTATTTCAGTTTGTCACCGCCTGCCCGGCATAACTCGAGCGTGACCTCTTTGATATGGGTGCCATCAGCACATGCCACCGCCAGTTTTGGGGATGCCTTATCCAGTGCCTTGACAACAGAAAAGTCCTGGAAATCGGCCCGAGCTGTAGTAGCTCCACCCGAGGAGCTGGCAGTTGCGGATGCCATCTGAGATAATCCCGAGTTATAGGAAAGGATCTCTATCCAATCTTTGTGTTTATCATCTGTGCTTTCTCCAGGTATACCTTCAACTTTTAGAAAACAATCAATTGCCATGGTCTGTTACCTCCTTTTCGTTATTGGTTTTTGTTGTTTAGCTTCAATTGTTGGGTTTCGTTCCTCAACCCAACCTACCCTCCCCGCCAGGGGAGGGGGAGTTCGTGGATGGCTAATCTCCTACCCCGCCGCGGGTGGCGGCAGGTCCGCAACCAGCCTCAACGACACAGTCAGTTCATCCAACTGGTAGTGGGGCTTAAGAAAGGCTACGGCTCGATAAGCCCCGGGTTTGCCCGGGATCTCACTCACATCAACCCTTGCTTCACGCAAGGGGAACTTGGCCTTCATCTCCTGTCCGGCATCGTCATCCAAAAGGACATAGTTGCTAATCCAGCGGTTCAGGAAATCTTCGGCATTCTTGCGGGTCATGAAACTGCCGACCTTGTCTCTCATGATGGACTTCAGATAATGGGCAAACCTCGAAACAGCAAGGATATACTGCAGTTGCGAAGAGAGCCTCGCATTGGCAGAGGCGGAATCCGTGTCATACACCTTGGGTTTATTCGCCGTCTGGGTACTGAAAAAGGCTGCATAATCCGTTCCCTTGCAATGGACCAGAGGAACAAGGCCTAGATCTGCAAGTTCCTTTTCGCGCCTGTCCGTGATGGCTACTTCCGTGGGGCACTTGAGCGCCACGTCACCCTCGTCTGTCTTAAATGTGTGGACCGGCAGACCTTCCACAAGACCGCCGCCTTCCACGCCCCTGATAGCTGCACACCAGTGGTACTTGGCAAAGGCATCCGTCAGGCGCGTCCCGAGTGCATATGCCGCATTGCCCCAAAGGTACTTGCTGCTGTCTGTGCCGTCCACTTCTTCCTCGAAGTCAAAGGCTTCCACAGGAACATTCTCCTTGCCATAAGGAAGCCGCATTAGGACATGGGGAAGGGCGAGTGACACATACCTGGAATCCTCCGAGTCACGGAAAGACTTCCATTTGGCATATTCCACGCTCTGGAAGATCTTGGCCATGTCACGTGGAACACCAATGTCGGCAAAACTGTCCAGGTTAAACAACTGGGGGGATGCAGCGGAGATAAAGGGGGCGTGGGCCGCTGCCGCCACCTCGGACATCTTTTCAAGAAGGCTGAGATCCTGAGGATGATTGCTGAATTCATAATCCCCTATCAAGGCCCCATAGGCCGACCCGCCGAACATTCCGAACTCCTCTTCATATACCTTCTTGAAAAGGGCCGACTGGTCGAATTCGCTGGCCTTTTCCATGTCCTTGAGCAGATCCTTCTTGGAGACATTCATCACCCTGATCTTCAAGCGTTCTCCTGTTTCACTCTGGTGCACCAGGTAGTGCAACCCTCTCCAGGAAGCCTCAAGCTTTTGAAACTCAGGGTTGTGCACAACTTCATTAAGCTGTGCGGAAATCAGCTTGTCGATCTGGCTGATCCTGGCATTGATCATGGCTTCCGTGTCTTTCGAGACCAGCATGGTCCCTTCCATGATCTGACCGACAAACTCGCCAATGAGATCCTTGGCCCGTTCTCTTTGACTCTCCTCGCGGACCAAGCGGCCATCTTCTATGATCCGGTCTAAAATGCTCTTTTCTTCTTGGACTTCTTCGGCCTGAGCAGATTCCGGTTGGGCCTGTTTTTCATTTTCAGCCATTTGACCTCTCCTCTATTATTCTTTAGTTTCTTCTTTTTCCGGTTTCTTTACCCCGGCCTCCTCGCCAAGTTTTTCTAAGGAGTCCGTACTGGCGATCACATCCTGAAGCAGTTCGTCCAGCGTGTCGTTGCCGTCTAATTTGCCGAGCAAATCAGAAAGCTTGCTTCTGGCCTCCACAAGTTTGCGCACGGGAGTTATCTGATCTGCCACACGCTCCGGATGAAAATCGTCAATGGACTTGAAACGGAGTTCTACCGCCATCTTGGTATCTTCATCCGTCAGCTTGTTGTCTACCTTGAAGGCCAGCCTCGGTTTTATGCCCTCAAGTACATTGTTGAAGTTGTCCCGATCTATTTCAATGAATTTCCTGTCCTTCAACTTCGGAAGCGGTTCATCCGGCTTGCCTGACAAATCGCCCAGGACCCCTACGACAAAGGGGATCTCCTTCATCTCAATGGCGTCACCGATCTCCACGTCATAGGTTATCTGCACCCTGGGGGCTCTCACCCTATCGAGGGTATGCTGTAAACTCTCTTTGGCCATGGTCTCTCCTCCTTTCTGTTAGAAACTCAATGCCTGTAAGTCATTGCCTTTGTGACATCCGTGGTGCAAAGCTTGCGCAACAATTCCCTTGCCCTGCCCATATCATCATCAGAGGGTTCTCCCGCTGTCAGGCATTGATAGAGCGTGTCGAGCACCTCTGCAACCCACACCGGGGATTCCCAACGTTCCAGTTGCAACTCTTCGATCAATGCATTCAACTTCTCCGCAATCGGCCTGGCCAGGTCCGGCCTGTCGGCTTTCAGGCATAGCTTGGCCATCAAGAGCTGATACCGATTTCTTTCTCTCACAGACGGCACACTGCAAGAAGCGCTAAAAAGCTGTGCCAGGGCTGTTTTGATGCCCGATGTCTTAAGCTTCACAAGTGCGTCTTCCCATATAGCCTTTTCCATGGACTCCGCATCTGAAAACCGGCTTGCCGGAAATTGGGGAACGGCCGCAGGCGGCGCAGCTTCAGGTTGGGGGGAGACCGGCTCGGGCGGCGCCGCGACCTCGTCTGTTTGCGGCTCAGGTTCCTGTTCAGGATGAGGCGCCGGTTCAGGTTCGGCATCGGGTTCGATCTCTCTTTTCTCTTTTAGTATCCTTGTGACCACTCGGTCGCAATCTTCGAGGGTCTGTCTTAGTTCGGCCAGCCTGGGAGCTTCGTTCCCGAATTTTTCATCCACGATTTCTTCAAATATCTTAAACCCTCCCACACATGACATCATGTTTTCCGACAAGGACGCATAGAACGCCTTTGACGAAAGACTAACGGCAGAATCAAAATCCTCGGCAGTCACCTTGCCGTCTGCTATCATTTCATCACGTGCCGCCTTCTTTTTTTCATCCACATCGCCATACTGGTTATGGGTGTCTTTTTCATAGCCTACCTGGCGCGACTCCTGCCATTTCAAATAGGAGTACCCGGGTGTTGCGCCGGGATCTGTGAGTGTGACCTCCTTTATGCAAAGCCAGAGTTTATCGTTCATAAATTCAAGGGGCCCAACCCTGAAATCGAGGTCTCCCTCCTCAATCTCCGGATAAACATGTTCCCAGTAATCCCTCAGGAAGCCAATGAGTATTTTAAGACCTGCGGCAAGCCCAACGAAACCATCCGTCTTGATCAATGCCTCAGTGAGCCAGACCGCTATCTGCAAGTCTTTGGTCTTGTTGGTCAGGGCGTCAACCGCCACCACAATAACCTTGTCCCAGTCCGAGGTTTTTACTTCACGCTGCCAGTCTCCCCTGTCAAGCGGGTCGTCCGCCCTTCTCGCTTCCTTTATTTCATCATAGACGAGGCTGTAGCGAAGATCCTCGCCTGCGGGGTTCTCTCCTGGAATAGGGACCAATATGGCATCTATATCAATCACTCTTTTCGTCATTTTCTAGTCAGAAATTTGGGCATCGTTCATTTTCGCCATAAAGTAGTTTACACTTTTTTTCACCACTCCAGGTTTGGGGTTTCAGTGTTCAGGTTTCAGATCTTGCGTTTCTCGCTCCTGACACCTGACACCAAAAAGTACGACCAAAACAATTTATCTCTTGGCGCCCGCATTCTTGAAAAGTGTAAACCGAGGAATGAAGGATGCAAAAATTTGCAAACTCTTTATCTCGAACTTTTCCCCGCTAAGTAATCGCATAGGTTGCATTTTTCCTCAATCAGCGATGTTGAATACGGCCTCCCTGATCTCCAGGATGGCAGTTTCCTCTTCACCGGCCTGAAAGACATGCTGTCCCATCCCTTTGGAAAACGGTCCACCCAGGGGGGTCCAGTCAGTCATTCTGCCGAGCTTGACACGATCATCGTCGTGGAGAAACGAATCCGGATAGAGAACCGGAAGATAGCAGTTCGTAGTAAGCCCCTCCCATGTAGTTATGCGGGCCGCAATCCAGAGAAGATCAAAAAGCGTGCTCGGTGGTGAAATAGAAAGCTCTCTGACGGATTCAAGGGGCATCCAAACATACCTTTCATATACAATCGCTTCGAGGAAAAGGGACAGAAAGGTGTCAGTATCATTGAAGCCGGCGAATTCCTTTCCGTTCACGGTTCCGGATATCATGGGGCGCTGGGCGTCTATTTGATCGAAAAGCTCCTTTGCCTCCTCTATCTCGTTTTCAACCACCTTCTGCATGGCCGCATAATACATTTCGAGATAAGGAGGGGCTTCCGGCAGGAATGAAGCGCGACGCTTGAGCCCGACGACTTCCATTCGCTCTCTTTCTGCATGGACCAAGTTTTTGTACACCTGCACCCCGGTCTGCCTGCTTGAATCCTGGGTGACAATCGCATCAAGGTGGCGGTCTGCTTTGTCCCATTCTCCGCAAAAAGATAGAACTTGAAACAAGAGTGTTCGTTTGCCCAAATCAGCCGGGGAAGACTTCACCTCTTCGACGAGCTGCTTACGAGCCTCTGAAAGCCTGCCTGCCTTGATAAGATCTTTTGAATTCATAGGAATAGGAGGGAAGCTAAAATCGCCGTCAATACCTCAGCATAAACAGCTAAATATTGCAATCAAAAATGACGAAAAGAAATGAATATAAACGGTTACAGCAAAAGAAAGCGAGACCTCTAACCTCCAACCTCTAACCTTTTGCCCGGTTCCGACCACAGCCGGACAAAATCGCTCGGGGCCAAAGCCCGTTTGAAAACAGCCAGATATGTCTCGTCAGGAAACCCGCCCATAAATACTGCATTGGGAACAGGGGCGGTGTGAGCCTTCAAAAAGAAATGCCAAAGGCCTGCCACAGCCAAGTGGTCATTAGATGGTCCGCCTACGAGTGGAACAAAAAAATCGGTCTCTCTTGACAGACTCGCAGCCTTGTTTTCAAGGTCCCTCGGATTCCAGGACGACATCTTCAAACTCCCTCTTTGCGACACAAAATCCGACCAAAGGGGACGAGGTTGGCTTATCACACGAACTTCATCTTCCAGGTGTTTAAAATCCATAAATCTTTTTGTGGCCAGATACTCCATCCGGCTCCATGTCTTTTCACAGGCAAAGGGCAAGAGATCCCAGTGATCCTCCCACCCTTCAAGGAAACCGGTTCCCATGATCAAGAGCGGGTATGGTCGGCCAAGGCTGTCACTGCTGTCCCTTCCGACGCCACAAACAACGATCTTGCTCTTAGGCCCTCTGGCCCAGAAGCGCCAGGAACAAAATCCGGGCTGCCTTGAGTCCAACGCCTGATAGCCTTTTTCGACCCAGTCGGAAAAAGCCTTCATCAGCGGGACGTTTGGCCCCACGCTGAAGTAGTCCCCGGCCACGGGATGCTTGCCACAGGCCGCCCACTGCCATGCGTATGCAGACTCTATTGATCCCAGCACCTTGCAATAATCCCTGGCGCCTTTCCCGGACCGGCCCTAAGGAGTTTCAGTACCGGTTGATGCCCTTTAAACTGATATTTTACCTTGATGTATTTGATGCCCAGACGTTTAAGGGCCGCTTGGCTTTTGGGAAATTCTTTGCGATAAAAAGTGCGTTGTCCTTTGGCAAAGTCCTTCAAAAACCTCGAAAAAGCCGGATAGCCGGTGTACTTTTTGGTCAGAGTCAGGTTCCCGACCTCAATCTGAAAAATCACATCTCCACAGTTCTCGGGAGACCAATTAAAGGTCTTTCTCACCGGGTAGTTCAGATTGATCAGCTTCTGGGTTCCATCGGCACACTGCAATTCGAGGCGCGTAGCATGTGGTTTTAACTGCGCGCCTTGATTGGCGTCAGTGGGCAGCCCCTTGATAGTCACTGCGTAATTTCCCTGAATCGGTTTTGCGGCCCCGACCCTGGCCCCTTTCGTCAAAAATGTCAGAAAGGACTCCTCGAAAGGTATCCCTTCACCCAGCGCTTTCTTTGCGTAATAGCCTTTTCGCAAGCTTCGGCTGACAAACGGTGCGGCAGGTCCCCCAACGAATCTTCTAGCATAACCATCTTCACCCAAAAGGAGACGGTTTATGGTCTTTTGATCGGAGACGCCCTGAATCTCCATCAAGACCTCCTTTTCCCAGAGATCCTGGAGATGGCAGGCGGTCTCGGTACGCACAAAGCGCCACATATAATCGAGTGGTCCGGTTGCCAGTTTCCAAAACATTTTCTCAGCGGGTTTGCCGCTACCCATCGAAGTTCTGAGTTTGGAGGCAGATCTTTGGGCGACAAAAAAGGGCGACTTGCCGGTGGCCGGATCTTCATTATATACTTGACTCGCCATCTGGTAAGCCGCCATCCTGGAGGCAGCAGCCGACCTTGCCTCAGACAAGGCGCCCTGATACTCCCCAAACGCCTTCACAGCCGCCAACCGGGACTCTAAAATCTTTCCGGCTTCCGGTTTGCCAATCTTCTTTTCCAGCTTGGCGATAAACGTTTTCCCTTTCTTTGTAGCCTTTGCCAGGGCGCCCTTGTCCCTCAAAGCGGCCTCTTTGGCGGCCTGAACCTTGGTATCCTTGAACTCATTGACGAGATTGATCCACGACGGCAAACCTTGCACCTCTGCGAAAGGCGCCAGCTCCAGTGCCATTCTGTCCAACAGGGCAAAGTACGGTCCTTGATCGGTTGCTATCCTGGCTGCCACCCTTTGCCATTCTTCCCTGCCCTGCAGCCTTTCAACCCCTCTTGGAAAAACAGCCCCAAAATCATGCCAGGCTTTTATGTAAGCCTTACGGCGCCAGGCATTGAGTTCCAATTTTTGACTTGCAATAATGAGAGGATCGGCAAGAGCGGATTCCATTTCGGCAACAAATGAATTGATCCGCTCTTTTCCCTTCAGGGTGAAGGCAGGAAGCACGCTTGTCTCATCCGAAGCGTCCAGGCTGCCCCCCCAAAAATCTTCCAGGGTCACACAGGAGAGGGATTCGTCTGCGTTGACCCAGGAGACAAGCCACCCAAGATCGGCGCCCTGCAAGGTCAAGATATGTTTTAACCAGGTCTGCAGCTCATTCATCTCCTTATTGAGCCCGGTGGAGTCCGACCGCCACACCAAGTAGTAGAAGTACAGGCCGGCAAACTTGTCTCTTACTTCAGGTATCAGCTTTTGATCGGCCTTCAGCAACACAGGGCCATAGGATGGCTGATGCCCGGCTTGAAGCGTTTCACGACTTTCACCGTTGAGTCGCGCATGCAAGAGATTGGTGCGTCTCACAAGGTGAACCACGTGTGGCCCAATGACTTCATCAGGTGTGGCAGCAGAAAAGTTTGCCATCCTGTCAGCCATCTGTTTATCAAACGATGCCAAAAAACCGTCTTCAAACTGTTTACAATATTTGTCCTTGAGTTGAATCTCAACCTCTTTACTTTCATCCAACCCAAGCCTGGGAATCCACCAGCCTTGATTCTGCTCTTCCACTTTCAGGACTGCCTGGCGAAAACGATCCATCACCATGAGATCCGTCAGGATCTCTCCCTGTAATACAGGTGGTGTTGCAAATTCGTTCGAAACGTTTCTCAATGTCGCGAGGTTCTTGACAAAGGAGAAGCTCAACAAACCGCATACGGCAACCGCTACGGCAACCCATGAAGCCAAACCAAGATTTCTCGTCAATTGGCTCCATTCAAGGGCTCGCCTGGTGGGAGCAAACAGACCCCTGTCCTTGGGCAGAATTCGCGCAAAAAACTCGTGGAGAAACAAGCCCTTGCTCGTTCCGGGCAACACCTCTCTCTCTTCGATAAGGCCCAGGGCCTGCAAGAAGTGTGAGTACGGGCTCCCCTCCTGTCGTCCGCTGCTAAAGAAAATGCCTCTCAGAACAGGCGTCTCCTGGTAGGGATTTTCCTGAAAAGTCCCTTTGATGAAGCCGTTGAGGCCGGTTTTCAGTCTTTCAAACTCTTCAGGGAAAAGAAGGAGACCCGGATCAATAGCATGATCAACGCCTTTGGATTCGCTCTTGTGGAAAAGGAGGAGTCTGAGATCTCTAAGTCGCTCCCCGATTGTATGCATGGCGCGATTGTGGAAGGAAGCCACATCAGTAGAGAGATCATGATTGAGGAGCCCCATTGCCTGGTCAAGGGTTTTGTCCGGAAGCCGATCGCAAAATTTCGTCATGCCTTGAACCAAATCGCACTTTGTCACAAGGACGTAAACCGGAAACTTTGCTCCCAAAACCCGCATCAACTCGTCAATGCGGCGGCGAATGCTTCGACCATCTTCTTCCAGGGCTTCCGGCCCGGACTCAAGTAATTTGTTGGCTGCAATGGTTACAACCAGACCATTGAGAGGCTCCTTTTTTCTATACTTGGCCAGGAGGGCAAGGAATTTTTGCCATTCCTCCTTGTCGCGGCCTTCGTCTACAGGAATGGCATACCTTCCGGCGGTATCAAGCAGAATCGCCTGTTCAAAAAACCACCAATCACAATTCCTTGTCCCGGAAATGCCGGAGGTTCGACCGACGTCGGCAAATGGGGAAGAAAGACGGGCGCTTCTAATCGCCGTGGTCTTGCCTGAACCACTCTCTCCGATGACCAAATACCAGGGAAGCACATATAGGGGATTGCCGTATTTTTTCAGGTGAGAATTCCTTAAGGCCTCCGTGGCCTCTTTCCAGCGATCCTGAAGCTCCTTTGAACGCTCCCTGTCTTTATCCCCAAGGCTTTTCAGATAGGAGTCATCCTGCTCAATGATCTGGTCAACAAAGCTCTGTTCACGACGCTTGAGCCATATCTTTCTTAAAAAGACCAAACCAAGCCCTACACCTAACAGGCCGGATAAAATGAAAATCCCTACCCACCACGGCCAATCGAGGCTCAGGACGATCCCAAAAACAAGAAGGAGACCGAGCAAAATGGCTCCGATGATAAGCAACACCTTCAGAATCTTCAAAAAGAGCTGTTTCATTTACGGTACCGTGCTCAAAAAGCTTTCTCCGATATTGTTTAAGACAAAGTGGTAGATCAAAAACAAAACCGAGTAAAGGGCTACAGGGGCGCCAACACAAACGAGGGTGAAAGTGGAGAAGTGAAATCTCGCTTTTTCGGGGCCAACCTCGCCCGATTCAGCAGGATACGCTTCCGGAAAAAGCTCGCCTCTCTCAAGCGAAGGAAGCCCCACCGAGCTGCCCGTGAGAAGTTTCAGATTAGATGTCTTCAACTGCTCAAGGAGGTATTCGTCTCCTTCGTGACAGTAGCGCCCCATAAAACCCATCGCCAGGCAGAGATAATAAACTTCTCTGACATCTCTTTGATGGGGGCCGAGGGCGTTTAAGCGTTCAAAGAAAATCTCGCCGGCATCGGCCCTCTGATAATACAGGCGCTGCAGCGGCTCTCCCTGCCACCGATCTTTTTCCTTCCACGAAGAGCTCAGAATGGCTTCATCAACCCAGCCACAGACCGCAAAGCGTGCCAGGTCGTAATCCTCTTGAGAGAAAGCGCCATCCTTGAGGCAGACTTCACTCTCCGACATCAAACGCTGGATATCGGCCTTCACTTGGTCAAAGGGCGGTTGCCTCACAGCCGCCGTCTTCAGAAAATAGGCGACATAGGCAATGAGTTCAATAAAACAGTCTGTCAAGCGCATGTCTAAGATCTCCCCACTACCATCAATTCCACCTTCAAGTCTTCCGGGGCCGCATCCCAGTATAAGGCCATGTTGTGTCCGCGTTCCACCTGGACCCATTGATCGCTGTGGTGATCAATCCGGAAATAAACAGAGTTGGCCCGACGCGGCAATTCTTGCGGAGACACTGGGAGATGCTCCAACTTTATGCCGGCAAGGGCGCGGGCGATAAGAATCGGCAAAGATTCCCGCGAGCTAAATTTGGCCAGTGTCTCCAAGGATTGAATCACGGACTGCGGGTCCCCTTCGGTTTCAAGAACCAGGTAGAAGCGATTTCGCCCTTCAAAGATCGCCGGCGACAGCTCTGCCGCGTAGTATGTTCCGTCGTATACGAGCTGGATCACATATTCCGGTCCGGCTGTAATCTCATCCAGGAGTTGTGTAAACACGGCCTGGGCGCCTGAAAAACCTTCCCACAGCCCCTGGTGGTCATAGCTGGGAAGAAGACGGGTTCCGTCTTCGAGTTCTCCCATCACATTGACCCGCTGTGAAAAAGAAGAGAGTTCCCCGATCAACTGCCTTAGTATGCCGTATACCGTCCAGGGGTGAACCGGTTGTGATTCCGTAAGATGAAAAAGAAGGGGGACATAACGGTTCAGTGATCTCAGGGCCAGGAGATAAACCATATCCCTTGCCCCGAACTCTGCCGTATGAATGCCCCTTTCTTGTTTATACTGCTCAAGCTGATGAGCCCGGGCTGATAGCTGATCCCTGATCTCCTTGACGAGCTTGACCAGGGACTCCGAGCCGGAGATCGTGAGGCAGGGTGGAACAAAGTGTTCCGACAGCGTTATCTCTTCGCCGCTCCTCTCCAGTTGAGCAAGGGGAATGAGAACATAGTCGCCAAGCTGATCTCTTTCCGTCTCCCAGAATACTTTCAGGACGTAATAAAGCCTTTTCACTTGCGCGGGCGGCCCGCCTTGATGCAGATCCTGGACGTCTTCCGGGTCAGCAGTTGTCACAAACCTCGTGGTCGCCTCCGAAAGGTTCTCCAACCTGGGTGCAACCGTCACGTTTTCCCCGGCATCATGCCATTTTCTCAGGCCAACGAACACGGTGAAAGGCTTGCCCCCTTCGACCCAGGCATCATCAAAAGAACGGGCCTCGATGATGGCGTTTCCGGGGAAAACCACATGAGTCATATCCGGAAACAAGAACTCGCCCCTCAGAAGATTAAAGGACCGATTTCCCAAACCGGCTTTCTGGATCTCAAACTCACCGGCGCCCCAAAGGTGGGGGCGAAGAAATTCGTGAAAGGGCGCCAGCAACGACCGAAAATGCGCGTCTCCCAACTGAAAATGCTGGGGTTGCAAAAAAAGTCCCTGGTGCCAAAAAAGAGGCCTTTCCATGTTCACTGCTTCCCCTCGATATCCCTAATTTGTTGGGGGCCCAACCCGAGGTCGATGGACAGCGGTTCTACTATTGAGACTTTTGTTAAGCTCAAAAAACTCTTTTTCCTCACAACCACCGGCGCCTCAAAGAGCCGTACCATGCTATCCTTTCTAAGAACGTAGTAACCGGCCACAAGAGCCACATATTTTGC
The DNA here is from genome assembly GCA_030145035.1 of Desulfobacteria bacterium. Lineage (GTDB taxonomy): Bacteria > Desulfobacterota > Desulfobacteria > Desulfobacterales. The sequence continues at coordinate 12,005 of JAQYWL010000231.1, forward strand.
GCCCTCGGCCCTGTCCAAAACAAAGGTCGCGTCTTGCCCCGGCTGTATGCTCAATCTCTTGTGACTAATGACGCTGCCGTCAAAGCCGCTGCATTCTAATAGCTTGTAAAGCCCTTCTTCATCTTCGCTAAGCTGATTGAAAGCGTTAGGGTCCTTGAGCTGGTAAACGCAGATATGCAGGGTATGGGGGACTCCGTCGTAGAGATTCAATAGCGCATCGGCCCTGAGCCGCACCTTCACAGCTTCTTTTTCGTATTGCCACTCCGGCGGAACCACGGGCGGAGACGCACATGAATATACTGCAAGGACAAACAGCAACAAGCACAGCGTTTGAAGATATCTCTTCACTTTTCCACCTCCTTATTGGACGGATAATTTTTGAGAATTCTTTTCAAATTCCCTCAGGAATTCCTCCATGAAGCGTCCTGATTCAAACCACTTCTTGAACGCATGAAATTTCTCTTCATATATTTCAAAAAATTCTGCCTTTCGGAGAGGGCCGAACCTGAAACCCCGGCCGCCTGCCTGTGAGATTTTATCAGGATCAAGTTCAAGAAGAATTTCGTTCACTTTGGCATGGGCCGCATTTTTAAAGGCTTGCTGTGTGATTAAAAAGGCTTCCTTGATCTGACCAATATAGCTTTCAAGGGATTGCGACTCTGTTTCTCCTTCGATATGAAAACCTATAACCTGCCTGATCGTTTCCTCTCCAGTGCTTTCACCGAGGAGGGTCGCATTCATCACGCTGACCAACTGATTGAGCGTGTCAAAGATAGTGTTCAAGGATGCGGCCAATCTCTCCAAAAGCTCTGCGGATGAAAGATCGGCCTGGGAAACCTTTCTGCCGAGCAACAACGAAAAGAGCTTCGAAAGAACCTCTTCCTCAAGGTCTAGGCCCCCGGATCTCTCGCGAGCGCCCTTGTCAAACTGGTCAAACTGGGCAAACCGGGCAATAAGTTTTTCCAAAAACGCCAATCTTTCATCAGCGGGAAAACCTTTTAGCCTTTCTTCAAGATGTGCTTCTATCAAAGACGCAGCCCCTGCGTCCTCCGGGTTATAAATCTCCCTGACTTCGTCGGCAAGTATTTCCAAAGAAATTTGGATAGACATTGGACGTCTATTTGTCTCCGGCTTTATTTGGACTGATGATGACTGTTTCAGCCATTAGGTCTTTTTCAAGCTTGTCTTCAGTTGTTTCTGAGATCTCGGAGCCCTTTGGTTCTTCTTGCACGAGGCCCACCTTTTTCGTTGAATAGACA
>JAQYWL010000058.1 GCA_030145035.1 Desulfobacteria bacterium
CCGGACCGCACCACGGTCCCGTTGGCCTTCACATTAGCACGACTGTGGTCTATCAGGTGTTTCAGCCTGTCAAGTGCAAGAATCAGATCGATTTTGACCTTTGTACCTTCGGGAAGGGCCTTTGTAGTGCGGAAAAAGGCCCCGCCTGCGCATATGTCACTTGTCGTGAGATCAAGTGCCTCCTTTCCGTCAGCCGAAACCACCGCTTCAATCCTGGCAGGAACTTCAAAGGTGAATCTTTCTAATTTCCTTCTCTCTTCCATTGGCTTCAACAATACCAAGGACAATAGTTGGTATACGCTCAATTATGCGTCAATAAAGAAATAGTCACGTGCTATAGATTTTTTGCAGCCCAGAGGGCCGCCTGGAGGCGGTTTGGAACACCAATCTTTTTGAATATGTTATAGATGTGGGTCTTAACCGTATGAGAGCTGATGAAAAGTTTGTCTGCAATTTCATCGTTTTTAGCCCCTACGGCAATCATGGCAAGTATCTCCGTCTCTCTTGGGGTAAGGCCTGTGGTATCTCCTTTGGGGAGACTATGTTGTCTTTTGTGTTTCAGAATACATTTAGACATGATTTCCCTGGATACCCACAATTCTCCGTCAAGAATAGCACCAACACCCTTAGGGAACCGGTCCAGAGGGTCCTGTTCATAAAAAAACCCCCTTACGCCCCGCGCCACCGCTTCCTCTTCAATACCCAGGCCGGGACCTACATTAAAAAGAGCTACAAAGATTCGAGACAATATCTTTTGACCGTACGATTCAAGCTCGGCTAAAAGGCTTTCCGGGTCTTTTCCCTTGCAGTCCAAAAGGACCAGATTTGGTTGGCCTGTATGATCATCATCTATCGCCTGGACACTACGGAGATCTTCTCCGGTCAGTCCATTTGCTCCAGTTTGCTGCTCCAAAAAAAGGGCCATCAGCTCATTTTGCAGCCTTCCGGGACCAACGATATAAATGAGATTGCCGGTTAATGAATGGGGACTTTCCTCATTTTTCGTAACATGTGAGTTTAGCATCTCGCTCAATACCGCATTATTTACATCTCGGAATTTGTGCAACCAGTTAAAATCATAAATGTTTTAGTGACAGTCAATTCATGCCATCCTCTTAACCCATCATTCCACCATTCCATCATTCCACTATTCCCTGGCCCAGACCCTGGCCCAGACCGGGTTTTTTTCTCCGTGACATTGTCCAGCTTCTGTCGCGCCAGGGCGGGCCGGGTTTTCACATGGCACCGGTTATTATTCTGATGTCGCGCCCCTGGCCCAGACCGGGTTTTTCTCCCCTGGGCATGATCCAACTTCTGTCGCACCAGGGCGGGCAGGGCGGGCCAATTGTGAGCGAAGCGAACTAAGAGTTCTTACCACAGGAGAGACCCCGATTTCCAGTTGTTTTTCTCTATCATCCTTGCGGACATGCCTATATTGTTGTATAAAACGTAGGTGCTTAAATGGCTCGCAAAAACCCTGAGACCTTATGAAACCGATTCAAACCGGCATTCAAAGACTGCTTCCCGATCCTCCGCCAATACTCCAGGGAAAACGCCTTGGGCTCCTGGCAAACCCGGCTTCGGTTGCATGCCCGCACGGAAATCGAAGATTTCAGTCTACCCGCGCGCTCATTGCAAATCACTACCCGGACCAACTCAAGGTACTCTTTAGCCCACAACATGGACTTTTTGCTGAGAAACAAGCTAATATGGTCCCTTCGGAAGACATGATCGACCCGGTTCTCAATAGACCAGTCTTCAGCCTTTACGGCAAAATTAGAATGCCCACCGAGGCCATGCTTGAACCAATAGATATCCTGATCATTGATCTTCAGGATGTGGGTACACGCGTCTACACCTTTATCTACACAATGGCCTTATGTTTGCAGGCAGCCCGCGCCCATCACAAACAGGTACTTGTCTTGGACCGTCCAAACCCTATTGGAGGAAACCGTATTGAAGGAAATTGCTTGAAGGCCGAATACGCCTCTTTCGTAGGTATGTATCCTATTCCCATGCGTCATGGTCTCACCATTGGAGAGCTGGCCCTCCTGTTCAATGACCACTTTGGTATCGGCTGCGATCTCCATGTGACTCCTATGGCAGGATGGAAACGTGAGATGCTTTTTCAAGATACGGGGCTAGCCTGGATACCCCCCTCCCCCAACCTGCCCACACCCACCTCGGCATTAGTCTATCCCGGCCAGGTCCTTTGGGAAGGAACCAATGTATCTGAAGGACGCGGTACGACTCAGCCCTTTGAGGTCTTTGGCGCCCCTTTTTTTGATACAGCTCGCCTTGAAGCATGGATACCTAAAGATAAGCTTGCAGGGGTTCACCTTCGCCCCCTTGCCTTTGAACCTGCGTCAGACAAGTGGGAAAAAAGATTATGCCGTGGTTTTCAGGTTCACATTATCGACCCCGAAATATACCGGCCATACAGAACAACCCTTACTCTACTTCAGGCAGTGGTTTGTGTGCAGCCAGAGGCCTTTCACTGGAAGTCACCCCCTTATGAATACGAATTTGAAAAACTCCCTTTCGACGTTATTGCAGGAGATCGTTCGGTCCGAAAGGCTGTGGAAGACCTCGTCTCTCTGGAGGATCTGGAACAGACGTGGGCCGAAGAACTAAAAGGCTTTGAGGAAATCCGCAGGCCCTATTTGCTGTATGAGCCAGAGTGAACTTTTTTTACGAGATATGAAAGATCCGAGTGGCTGGAAAAGAATGATGTTTAAAGGCATGAAGGTGTGGCTTCATGTTGATGATAATCAACAACCTGTTGTTCACAACAACAAGGTATTGATCAAATATCAACTTGATCAGGATCACGAATACTGGGTGCGGAAAGAGGCGGTGGAACCGATCGATCCGGCACGGTTGAAAAAGCCTCGGGCTCCGCTTCCAGCCCGTAGGGCCTCCAGGCCGGAGGGTAAAGGCCTGCGCCCCCATCACCCATTCCCTCAAAAGACCATAGTGGCCTACACTGACGGCGCATCTTCCGGTAACCCCGGTCCTGCAGGCATAGGCATTTTGCTGCGTTTCGGTTCTAAAGAAAAGGAGATATCAAAACATATTGGGATTGCAACCAACAATATTGCTGAACTGATGGCCATCAAGACGGCGCTCAAGGCAATCCGCACAACTCAAATACCTGTCCGACTCTATACGGATAGCCAATACTGCCTCGGTTTGTTGTCTCTTGGATGGAAGCCCAAACGAAATGAGAAGCTCGTGGCAGCCATCAAGAAATTGATGGAGCGATTTAAGGATTTAAAAATCCTCAAGGTTGAAGCCCACGCTGGTATCGATGACAACGAACGCGCTGACCGTCTGGCGCGAGGGGCGGCCTCCAGCCCCGCTTCCAGGCCGGAGGGCTTCCAGGCCGGAGGGTAGGGCCTACGGCCCGGAGGGCCTCCAGCCGGACCTGTCTGCCACCTGCCCGCCAGTGCCAGTCTTTGGCAGACAGCCGAAATCCCAGCGGGGAGGCGATGGCGGGCGGGCAGTTGGCAAAGACCCGAGTGCCTGAAGAGATGTCCTGCCAGGAGATGGTTGAAAAACTCCAAAAACCCCATGCCCATAGGCACGGGGTTTTTGCTTGTTCATACCTAGTTATGACGCAAAGAATTACATATTATTTCATTGAATCTTGATATCTTACGTGCAAGGCCAAACAGGTGGGAGAAGCTGTTATTTCTTCCCCTACGTCTCCTGTTTTCCCGCTTTCAGATCTTCAACTTCTTTCTTCAATTTGTTGACCTCTTCTTTATACTCCTCAACAGCGGGGCTCCCAAAATCCTCTTTCTTGGCCTGCCAGGTGTCCTTCAATTCGTCAAACCCCAGATAGATTGCCAGCGCACCACCCGACAGAAGGGCGAATGGAATGGCGCCCGCCAGCAACTGCAAGAAAGGTTTCCACCATATCGCCAGACCGATAATCCCCAAAACCGCCGCAGCCGCCCCACCAATTAGTGTCTTCATGTTATACTATCCTCCTTTTTATTAAATATTCGAATAAGTTCAACTTGTAAGTCTGTTCCTGTAACATAAGCCGACGAGCAAATCAAGCACAAAAATATTCACTAACCCTTTTTTCGGTCAAAAATGGATATGACCTTATCATTGACAGCGGCATCCTTTTTCCTGAAATCGCTGTCAGATGGCAAGCTCTCTGGCTCCGGCCCCAAGGGCCGCGTAACCTTTTCTATCTTAATCCTACGCCCATTCATAGTGAAGGCTTCACCATTGATGTATTCATCCCTGAGTATCCAGACCGCCTCTGTCAAAGGGATTTGGAGTACGAGCAGCCTTACCTGATACCAATCGCGCTTTCGGTCGTTCGAGATATCTTCGATACGGGCAAAAAAAGCTGGCTGGTCTTCGCAGTAAATTAGGACAACGTCTCCTATGGTTGCCATAGCAGCCTGTTTATAGCACACTATTTTTAAATTGACACAGAAAAAAATTGTGCTATCATCCCCGCACGACCAATTGGGAAATTATCCTTTTTAACTATTTGTAATTCAAGTCATAAAATCGCTCCGCCCTGCCCGCCATTGCCAGGCACGCTAGCGTGTAAGCTGCATGCCGTACGGGGCGTTGGCAGGCGGGGATTTTATACGGCGCGGCTTCGCCGCTTCAAATCGGCCTTGCACCAGCTGGTTCTTACCCGTCATTCCAGTCCGCCAAAGGTGACGGCTTCGTAAAAAGTCCAACTTCTGCGTTGCGCTGCATCCTTCGTCACTGCGGCG
>JAQYWL010000412.1 GCA_030145035.1 Desulfobacteria bacterium
CTGTTCTTTCTTTACGCTCACTTATGCGCGAGTTTGAGCCGGTTTAGAATCGGATTGCCTGTATGCGATAATGTTTTCAAAGAACTAAAATGTTGCGAGAATCGTTAATCGTTATTCCGTGGTGCATGGAGCATAGTGCATAGCGTTTTTTCTTGCCCTCTGCCCTCTGCGCTTCGCGCTTTGCGTTACTTAAACAGACCCGCTTCTCCAGTTTCCATGGTAGGGGCGACCCAGATTTCAACGTCGGTCTTGAACTGTTTTTCGGTGATGTTGATGATACAGCCCCGACTCGACTTGTTGAAAAACATAATCGTGCGGAGGGACTTGAAAAAACTCACCAGGCGCCAGTTATCTTTTGCCATGTTGTTTTCAAAGAACCTGATCAGGGAGTCTGACTCCACCCGTCCTGTCAATGCCAGGACACCAGCCGTGAAGTCAGGGGAATGATAAACAAAAGACCTCTTCATATCCACCTTGAGTTCCGAAGGGACGAGAACATCTTCAAAGTCGTAGTAAAGAGGTGCGGGGGGCTTATCCTGCTTGCTTACGGCAGGTTCTATCCTTTTCGAGGTTTTGGTGCTTGTTTTCAAGCGAGCGCAGCCCAAAAAGATGGTGAAGACAAGTAATAGCGCTGAAATCCCCACAAGAATCCTGAATCGCCTTGAATCTGCCATGACAATCCCTCCTATAGTATTTTGGATTTTGGATTGCGGATTGCGGATTTTAATGAAATTAGCCAGCACAAATTGTTTTTATCAATGTTAGGAAATATAGTCAAGCACCACGATCATTCTTCCATCCGAGACAGCCTGTCTACCCCTAAGCGCATGGGCAAGAACACGGCCAATACATTGATGGCTGCCACCAATGCAAAGGAAATGGTGATCCACACCCAGTGGACCAGTGGTATGGCCTCCCCGCGAAATCTGGCCATAAAAATTGTGTAGACGGAACCTGCCTCCAGTACAATGACTGATCCAATAAAACCCATGCACAGGAACATAAAGAGCATGCCGCCAAACCCGGTAGCCACCTGCGCCATGTTCTCGAGACGAAAATCAGGATAGGCAGCACCCAGACCCACACCCATGGCCGTGATGCCAAATACCATGAAAAAGACAGTAATTGTGGAAAGTCCCATCATAAAGGGGGTCACTGAGAGTAACTTGTTTGAAAGCACCACAAGTATTTCAGATAAGATGAGCAGAGGCCACAAGTACGTCCAGAACTTCACCCAAAGGAAGGTCTTCAGGGGGATGGGTGCCGATCTTATCACCCAAAAGGCTTGTCCCTCGATACTCACCGCCGGGAATACAAAGCGTACTGCCACGGCGGCAAGCACAAAACCGGCAAGGCCCATGTTCAAAAACGACAGGATGTTTTGAAGATAGAAGGTTTTGATCGGGGCCTTGTCGATGGGCAAGACCTTGAAGTTGTATAGATAGATTACAATAAGGGCACCCAGGAGAAAGAGTTGGGACCACTGGGTATTGTCCCGGAAGAAGGTCTTGATATCCTTTAAAAGGAGTGCACCGACCTTGCCGGAAACCGGCAAAAAACGCGTCAAATCTTTGCGAAATGCCCTCTTTCTGCCTCGTAGAAACCGGCGGGCCACCTGGGCCTTTGAAACGCCTTTGAAATAAAAGATACGAGCGAGCTTGATCTTTAGAAAAACCATGGACAAAGCGCCAGTGGTGGAAAGTCCCAGATAAAACAAGGGCGTACCACTTCTATTACTCAAGACCGGCCATAAGGTCTCGAGTATCCATGTGGTAGGCAGAAACGGAGAACCAGGGGCCTCAAGAGACGTGAGATAACCCGCCAGGGTCGCCAGGGCGCTCGGGTCTACCAACCTTTCCGGCCTCATGAATCGAAACATAAAATATAAGAGGATGACCAGAACCATGGAAAGGAGAACAAAGATGTCCCGCATCCGGTTAGCCGGAAGAGATACCACCAGAAACAAAACAATCAGTGTGCCGATGGCAGAGGCCAGCAGGCAAAACGGCAGGAGCGAGCCGCACAAGACCAGATAGAAATATAGGCCCGCGTTATAAACCAGAGCATAGGCGAAAAATACGGGCAGGCCGAACAAAAATAGCATCCAGGAACTGTCAAAGGTGCTCTCAAGCCACCGAGCCAGGAATACCTTTTCAACCATGACCGGAGCCGCGTGGATCAATGGCAGGTCTTTTGAAAGATAAAGCGCGGAAAGGGCCGTAAGGATACTGCTGAATATAAGGATGGAAAAGAAGGTAAGAAGCACCATGGATAGAAGCTTTCGGGCCAGGATATCGCCGAATCCTTCAACACCCTGAAAGTAATGCAGGACACGATAAAACACGGCAAAGATTCCCATCCAAAACAGAAAGCCTATCAGGGCAAGGATAATCCCCACCCATGCCCTGCCTTCAAGCCGCCCCTGGAGTCGATGCCTGAAAGCCCATATGCGAGGTTTCAACAGTGTTAGTACGGTTTGCACGGCCTGGTTTCCCCTTGACAGCACGAACTCGTTCTTAATACAATTATTTGTAACCAGAATAAAGACCTAACTATAGGGGGAAGAACCGATGAAAACATCCATAGGCATGACGGTTACCGAGCACATTCTTGAAAAACAGCGCAAAAACCCTGAGGCCACAGGGGCCTTTACACGACTCCTTTCAGAGCTGATTGTTGCTGCAAAGATCATCTCAAGAGAGGTCAACAAGGCCGGAATTGTAGATATCCTGGGGTATGCCGGTCGCCAAAACATTCAGGAAGAAGACGTGCAGAAGCTTGATGAGTTTTCCAATCGCACCATCATTGAAAGGATGAGTCACACCGGCCAGCTCTGTGTTATGGCATCTGAGGAAAACGCGGATATCATCAAAATTCCCTCACGGTACCCGAAGGGGAATTATGTACTTATCTATGATCCCGTGGATGGCTCATCGAACATCGATGTCAATGTAAGCATCGGAACCATCTTTTCCATACACCGAAAGACAAGCTCCCATGAAAATGGCACCTTAAGCGATGTCTTGCAACCGGGATACAAGCAGGTCGCCGCAGGCTATTTCATTTACGGCTCCAGCACCATGATGGTTTACACAACCGGAGAGGGTGTTCACGGCTTTACACTCTTTCCGGGTATAGGAGAATTTTTGCTTTCCCACGAAAACATTCGAATTCCAGAACGTGGCAAAATCTTCAGCGTGAATGAAAGCAATTACAACTACTGGAGTGATGGCGTCAGGCGTCTGGTGGACTATTTCAAGTCTCCAGACACCAAGCCACCGTACACTGCCAGATACATTGGCTCTTTGGTCTCTGACTTTCACCGGAATCTTTTGAAAGGCGGCATCTTTATGTATCCGGCAGACACCAAAGACCCCAAAAAGCCCCGCGGCAAACTGCGCCTGATGTGCGAGGCCAATCCCCTGGCTTTTGTGGTAAAGGAGGCAGGTGGCTATGCCAGCACACTGGAAAAACCGATCCTTGAAATAGAACCTGAAGAGCTCCACCAGAGGGTGCCGCTCTTTATCGGGAGCAAGGAGGATGTGGAATTGGCGGAAAGGTACGTGCGGGGAGAAGTGCAGGCCTGCCGACTTCGCCAAAGTAGCCCTGGCTACGACGGCTGAATCGGCGTGGTCAGTCTTAAAAACAAGTTGCGCTGAAAGCGCATTCCTTAACTTTAGGCACTTTAGTTCACTTTAGTTCACTTTAGGTACTTCTTTTTGATTCCTGCTTGTCCGGGTTAGGGGCAACTGCCCTTCTTAGTTGTTCTTCAAGTGGATTTGCTCAAAGCTCCACCGACTTGATATAAAGCATCCATCAAGTGACCTAACCGTCCCCGCATTTCCTTATATCCGTCTGCGGTCAATTCCCCTTCACACAATTCAACAGCCTTAATAGCCTCTTCTATTTTCTCAAGTGCCGCATCAGTACGGTTACGGCGGCGGCTATTGCTCCGCATTTTGTTTTCCATCCTTCCAGGGGTCAAATCTTTAATCTTGACAAATCTTTCTACATACACTAGACTCCATACCCTTCGGCGATTTGTCAAGATTAAAGATTTGACCCCAAATACTCGTCTTTTTGAAAAATGCATGGATGGTGACCAAAGGGCAAAAGCCCTCTGACCCCCGGCGGCATTTTCTCGTGGGCTCCAATGATCAAAAATCCACTCCGGGCCAAAGTGTCGAACACCTTGTGAAAAGCATGTATTTTAAGTTCATCCGTATAGTAAGTCAAGAGACTGTTTCTCAAAAAGACCAGTTGAAAGTTGGTCCCGGGAGGATCGAACAACAGATTGTGACCCCGCCACTCGATTCCCTTCTTCAAGCGTTCAGCGACCGCGTAAGTCTGTTCTTTCGCCCCGGGCTTAAAATAGAGAGCTCGAAATGCCTCGGGTACCTCTTTCAGGCTACTTCGGGGATAGATGCCGGTCCGGGCTTTATTGAGATACACTGGATTCATGTCAGTAGCCCATATTTCAAGTTCGGGCAGGCCCTGAAAACGCCCGCTTAAAGTATGCCACAAGATCTTCAAACTGTACACCTCTTCTCCACAGGCGCAACCCGCTGACCAGACTTTCACTCTCCTCACAGGGGTCAAATCTTTAATCTTGACAAATCTTTTTATGTGCACTCGAGTCCATACCTTCCGATGATTTGTCAAGATTAAAGATTTGACCCCAATGATCGTGGGCAATA
>JAQYWL010000223.1 GCA_030145035.1 Desulfobacteria bacterium
CTGAAACCTGAACACCTGCCCGCCATTGCCAGACATGCCGGCATATAAGCTGAATGCTGTCTCAGGCGTTGGCAGGCGGGCTGAAACCTGAACACTGGTCAATAGGTGTAAACTACTTTATGGCGAAAATGAAGGATGCCTGATTTTCGTATGTGGATTCAGGAAACCCCTGAAGGGGTCATTTTCAAGGTCATTGTTCAACCAAGGGGATCGAAAAATGAAATCGTAGGTCTTCAGGGCGATGCGCTGAAGATAAGACTGACAGCCCCTCCTGTGGAAGGGGCTGCTAACAAGATGTGTATTGAGTTTTTGGCAAAATCCTTGAAGGTACGAAAATCGGATGTGGAGATCGTCCGGGGCCAGGGTAGCAGAACCAAGAAGATGCTGGTGCGGTCAGCAAGGCGAAAGAAGATCGAATCTCTTATAAAAGTTGTGTAACAATTTAATTCTTTGAAGACACGGTCGCTCGAACGACAATCAGATTTTGAACCGTGTAAAACTCGGGCCTAAGTGAGCCTAAAAAAAGAACTGCGGCCACTTGTTAAATCGTACCAGGAGAATTCGATGTTGTTTGAGTACTTAAGTGCGGTCTGTATAGCTCCCCGTTCTTTCTCAATGCTCACTAAGGCCCTCAGACAGTTCCCCGCTTCAAAATCTGATTGTCGTTCGAGCTTCCTGCATTCAGCTTGTTTCATAAGGCGAAAATGATACTAAGGGCTCGCTCAAAGGCTTTAGCCCGCTAAAATCACCCCGTATATCTTTTCAATACCATCACAGCGTTGTGTCCGCCAAAACCAAAGGAATTGTTCATTACCACATTCAGGTTTGCCGGGGTCGGCTCGGTGATAATATTCAGATCGATCTCGGGATCAGGTGTTTCATAGTTTATGCTGGGCGGGATCATCTGATTTTCCATGGCCAGGGCGCAAGCCACAGCTTCAACACTTCCGGCAGCCCCGATAAGGTGTCCGATCATTGACTTGATAGAACCGACCGGCACCTTGTAGTCCCCAAACACCTCACGAATCGCCATGGCCTCGGCCTTGTCATTGAGCTTGGTCGAAGTGCCATGGGCATTGATATAATCAACTTCTTTCGGCTCCAGGCCGGCCATATTCAGGGAATCGACTATGGCCTTTTTCACCAGCCTGGCTCCCGGATCCGGAGCCGTGATGTGATAGGCATCCGTGTTGGTTGCATACCCTACGATCTCCGCATAGATTTTTGCATTCGTCTTGAGGGCATGCTCGAGGCTTTCAAGAACCACCACCCCTGCCCCCTCGCCAATGACAAAGCCGTTTCTGTCTTTATCAAAAGGTCGGCACGCCCCTTTTGGATCTTCGTTCCTCCGGGACAATGCCTTCATGTTGGCAAATGAACTTGCTGCCATTTCCGTAAGAATTGCCTCGCTCCCTCCGGTTACAATGACATCAAAGTCGCCCAGCGCAAGATCCTTGCAAGCGTATATCAAGGCATATGAACCTGTGGCACAGGCATTGGCCGGACAGGGACTGGTCCCGGTCAGTTTAAACATGATGCTCACATTAGCATTGACGGCATTGGGCATCATCATGGGGATAAGAAACGGGCTGACCCTTGACGGATTTTGAGTTTCAACCAATTTTCGCTTCTCTTCTTCAAGGGTCATCAAACCGCCGATCCCCGTGCCTATTATGGTTCCTACCCGATCATTATATTCGCCCAATTTGAGCCCGGCATCCTCGATGGCAAGAGAGGCCGCAGCAACCCCGTACTGGGTGAACAGGTCCATTCTCTTGGCATCTTTGGGTTTAATCCCATAATCCTGGGGATCAAAGTCCCTTATCTCAGCACCTATCCTGGTTTTGAAATTAGAGGTGTCAAATCTTGTCACAAGATCGACGCCCGATTTGCCTTGAATGAGGGCGTTCCAGAATTCATCCTTTCCACATCCGATAGGGGTAATGGCCCCCACCCCGGTGATCACGACTCGCTTTCGTTCCATGATATCATACTCCTAAAGTTGCCTGGCTCTTTATCCTGTTGTTGTTTAACTATTGCCCATCCAGAAATTCCTAAATTCCCTCCCCCTTGACGGGGGAGGGTTAGGGTGGGGGTGAAAAAGAGTGGAATTCCACTGAGTTGTAAATACATTCCCCCTCCCCCCACCCCCCTCCCGCGAGGGGAGGGGAAGTTTCTAGATGGAAACTAACTAGGATAAGAACGGCAAATAATAAATAGTTTTGAGAATGTGTCAACAAAAAAGTCATTTAGAAATCTCAAAGGTGTTGCCGAATCCAGATCAAGACCTTTTCAAACTCCTCCTTCAGTTCTGCCAGGGCCTTTCCGCGGTGACTGACCCAATTTTTTTCTTCCGCAGAGAGTTCGGCAAAGGTCCTGTTGAGCGGGTGGTAGTAGAACAGTGGATCATAGCCAAATCCTTTGTTTCCACCAGGGGCCTCAGCGATGAGCCCTTCACACCGGGCCTCATATGTAAGGGCCGCGCCAGAGGGGACCGCGATGGAAATCACACAGACAAAGGCTGCGGCCCTGTTGGTCTTACCCTCCATCTCGCGCAGTAACCTTGCGTTGTTTTCTGCGTCAGTGGAATCTGGCCCTGCATAGCGGGCCGAATGGACCCCTGGAGCGCCCCCTAAGGCTTCCACCTCAAGGCCGGAATCGTCGGCCAGTGCCGGCAACCCCAGGACCTTGGCTGTGAAAGAGGCTTTTTTATAGGCATTCTCATCAAAGGTTGTACCATCCTCTTCAACGGAAGGGATCGGACCGAAATCATCCAGATTCTTTATTTCCACCGGAAAGTCTCTCAAGAACTCCAGTATCTCTCGGGTCTTTCCTGCATTTCGTGTAGCCAGCACCAACAATTGCCTCTGTGTCATGAGCTTTTTCCTTTATCGTTATATATCGTTATTCGTTATTTGTTATTCGATTTCCGATTCACGATTTAGCGCAAGCTTCACTTCGTGTCCGATTCACGAAAAGCTCTACGAATGTACATAAGGGCGATTAAGGAAAATCCGAATACCATAATCCCATTCACAAAAAAAGGCATTTTGTAACCCCAGGCATGGTTCAGCCAGCCGGAAAAAGCGGCAAAAGCAAATATAGCCGACGTCCTGATGCAAAAGATGAGACCTGAATTGCCCCCAAGTCTTGCAGCCGGGAAAAAATGAGCAGCAAGCACATCGGATTCCAAGATTGCCAGGGTATCACCCATTGTATGAATCATCCTGATAATCAGGAGCCCGTGAAGGGTGCTCGCAAAGGGCGTCATAAACTGGAAACAGCTTGATATGAGAAGCCCCACAAGAAGCAAGAAGAATACCCTGTGTTTTTTGTCCATAAGAATCCCGGCAAACGGGACCAGAATGGCCATCCAGGCTCCCAGGGCAAAGAATACGAGGCCTATCTCCTTCCTGTCCAAACCGATGGTATCCTTCATCAGGAGACTTATGCTGGACTGCTCCGCCCCAAAGTGTGTGCCGAGGACAAAAACCAGGGCCATCAAGAACAGGACGTCCGGCTCCTTGATGTCCTTTTTGTAGTCCTTAAAGCTGAAGACCACAGGTGGCGCATCTTCGAGAAGCAGTGATAACAAGACGATCATCATTGAAAACACAAAGGCCCACTTTATCATGTGCGTTGCACCAAAGGTTTCATAGAGATAACCACCTAAAAGCGGACCGGATCCAAAACCGAGATAACCGCCAAGGTGGAGAAATGCCACCTTTTTTCCACGTCCCGTGCTATCGATGAGCTTCAGGTAAAGAGACATCAAGATCACCCTGATGGCCGCAGCACCCACGCCTCCGAGGATAACCACAGCGCACACACTGTAGAAATCCTGCAGGATAGTAAGGAGCAAGAAATAGCCACTGAAGCAAATAGCGCCTAAGGTCAGGGTCCTTTTCGGGGAGAAGTAATCTGAAAATACACCAAGGGGAAGCACAAGGAGGATGCTTGAAAGCGAGCTGAGACCGATGGCAAAACCTATCTGCTTATCAGTAAAATCAGAGGCTTTGAAGATAAGCGGCAGATAGGCAAGCACCATCCAGAACGTGAAAAAATAGAGGAAATATGACAGGAAGAATACGACCGATCTGGATCTGCTCATGCATGGTTCCTGGAGGAAAGCCTTGATGAATAACGAATAACGAGTTCTCAACCCGGATAAACCGGAATTGAGGGATTGCCTGCCCGCCAGTGCCCCGTCTGCCTCGCAAGCTCAGCGAACGGGGAGGCAGGCGATGGCAGGCGGGCGAATTTAGGAATTGAGGAATTAAGTCGTGCTGGCTGTTTTTAATCCCCCAATTCCTGAATCCCTGAATCCCTTATTTAATAACCTTTAACCTCTTTTTTTTCTGGTTTTTCTCTTCTTCTTGCCGCTTGTTGTGGACCTTGCAGATGTTTTTTTCGCAGGACCCTCGAACCGATTCCAGCACGTATTCCAGATGCTGCAAAGGACCACCTTCGATATGACCGCTATTGATATAATCTAACCCCACCTTCTGAAGCACAGCCAAGATAGTTCTGTACTCCTGCTTGTACTCCCTTATGAAATCCTTTTCTTCCATCACACACCTCAAGATTTGCCAATCTCCGTTGTAACCCTTCCACCTTTTGGAGGGTGACATCAGTTTATTCTAATCTTCCTGCTTTTGTCAATCTTTGCCCAGTCCTTCATGGCAACGTCAAAGTCAGCCTTAACATTAAGATATAAGTATGGTATCCTCAGGTACTCTTTGACTCCAACACTTCCCTTATTATTCGGAGGAGGACATGGATTTTTCCATCAAGGTCGATCCGAGAACCTGGCAGGAATACATCGCTGTGCAGCAAAAAGGGAGGGCGCTCCTTATTAACCCCCTCATGAACAAGGGCACGGCGTTCACCGCCCGTGAGAGAGACGAGCTTGAGTTTCATGGCCTGTTGCCGCCTGCTGTCTGCACCATCGAGCAGCAACTGGAGCGAACCTACGAAAACTTTCAGGCGAAGCCAAACAACCTCGAGAAATTCATCTACCTGACAAGCTTGAACGACAGGAACGAAACGCTCTTTTTCCGGCTTTTGTACGAGCACATGGACGAGATGATACCCATCGTCTATACCCCGACCGTGGGGGAAGCGTGCCAGAAATTTTCGCACATCTACCGGCGCGGGCGAGGCCTGTACATCAGTTACAAGCAGCGGCACAAAATCGAGAAGATCCTTGGCAACTTTTACTACAAGAACGCGTCCGTGATCGTCGTCACCGACGGCGAGCGCATCTTAGGGCTTGGCGACCAGGGCGCGGGAGGAATGGCAATCCCCATCGGCAAGCTGTGCCTCTACACGCTCTGTGCCGGTGTCTCGCCGTACAGTACCCTGCCCATCATGCTGGATGTAGGCACCGACAATGAGGAGCGGCTCAAGGACCCACTGTATCTCGGGCTCCGGCAGAAGCGGGTGCGGGGCGAGGAATACCAGGCATTCATCGACAGGTTTGTCGATGCCGTGCAAAGGGTCTTCCCAAACGTGCTGCTGCAGTGGGAGGACTTCCTCAAGGGCAACGCGATCAAGCAGTTGAACCGGTTCAAGGACGCTTTGTGCACCTTCAACGACGACATCCAGGGAACCGGGGCCGTGGTCCTTGCGGGCCTCTACTCCGGAGTGCGCATCACCGGCCAGTCTATCCGGGACGCCCGGGTCCTCATTGCCGGAGCGGGTGCGGCGGCACAGGGGATCGCCAATCTCATTGTATCGGCCCTCCAGGAAGAGGGACTATCGCTCAAAGAGGCGCGAAAGCGCATCTGGATGGTCGACAGCAAGGGGCTTGTCACCAAGACACGCTCGGCTCTGGAGGGGTTCAAGGTCACCTACGCCAGGGACGTTGACGAGATCGCCACGTACGAGAGCAAGGACCGCTCGAGGATCACTCTTGAGGAGGCGATCGTCAACTCCAGACCGACCGTTCTCCTCGGCGTGTCCGCGACCCCGGGGATCTTCAGAGAAGCCGTGGTGAAGGCCATGGCAAAGCTCAACGAGCGCCCCATTATCTTTCCGGTATCCAATCCCACATCCAAGAGCGAGTGCAAGCCGGAGGACGTCATCCGATGGTCCGAGGGGAGGGCAATCGTGGCCACGGGCAGCCCGTTCCCACCTGTGGAGTACAACAGGCGAAGGTACCGGATCGGTCAGTGCAACAACGCGTTCATCTTTCCGGGCATGGGGCTCAGCGTGACTGTTGGGCGTATCAGGCGTATGACCGACGGCATGTTCCTCGATGCGGCCAAGGCTCTCGCCGGGAAAGTCACCGCCCGTGACCTCGATCAATGCGCTGTCTATTCCGAACTTCAGCGCATTCGCCAGTGCTCCCACGCCGTGGCCTGCGCCGTGATCAAGCGAGCCGTGGCCGAGGGGTACGCGGACGAGGAGGTCCTGATCAAGCTCGAAGAGACCGTCGAGAGGGCCATGTGGTTCCCGAAATACCTGCCGATCCGTTACGAGGCTTGAGCCGGGTCGGGACGGATGTTTCTGACCCCCGAGACAACTCTGAGCATGTTTTGAGGAACAGCAGGATCCGGGAGCACCAGAAGTTCCTCCAGCTCGAATCGCTGTATGAGTCGCCTCATGTTGTGATTCTTTAACCCTTTGAGCTTTGGCACGTCGTGTGGATGAACTCTTAAGGTAATCCTCTTGGATAGCGTTTCTTGCAGCTCAATCTCTCTGGCTGCAAGGTCAAGAAAAATGGCCGAATGAACCAGGTGTCCGAATGCCGGATGAAACGGGCCCGCAAGCACAGCGCCCGGCTCTAACAGGCTGCCGGTGGCCTGGAGTCCCATCCGGATCACCGAAATACCCCGGGCTTTAAAAAGGAGATAGAGTCTTTTGGTCAGTTCTACTGCATCGGCCAGAGAAAGCGGTTTGAATCGCCCCGAACCATACCACTTTTCAAGCACGGTGTTTTTCACCACCACTGTAGGATAGATGCGTACAAAGTCTGGCTTGAGTTCAGCCACTCTTTGACCGGTCTCAAGGATCGATACCGGGGTGTCTCCTGGAAGACCGGGCATGATCTGAAGGCCTACTCTCAGGCCATGACCTTGCAGAAGTTTGACCGCGTCACTGGTGTGCTCTGAGGTGTGACCGCGTCGGCTCAGGGAAAGGA
>JAQYWL010000085.1 GCA_030145035.1 Desulfobacteria bacterium
GTGTCAGGTACAAGAAACACTGAAACCTGAAACCTGAACACCTGCCCGCCATTGCCAGACATGCCGGCATATAAGCTGAATGCTGTCTCAGGCGTTGGCAGGCGGACTGAAACCTGAACACTGAAACCTGAAACCTGAAACCCCAAACCTGAAACCCCAAACCTGGAGTGGTGAAAAAAAGTGTAAACTACTTTATGGCGAAAATGAAGGATGCCAAAAATACTATGCCTACGCTACTGGTCGTCGAAGACAATGAAGATGTCTCTTTTGTGATATGCGAGATATTAAAATCCTATTTAGGCTGTAGAATATTAACAGCCAGGGATGGCAAGGCGTGTTTGAGGACGGCCAGGAAAGAGGAGCCTGACGTAATCCTCCTTGATATTCACATGCCTGAAATGGACGGCTTTGAAGTGTGCAGAATCCTGAAAGAGGATGAACAGACAAGAGAGATCCCCGTTATTTTCTTAACGGCAACTGCTAATGACATAAAAAGTAAGGTGAGGGGCCTGGAAATAGGGGCAGACGATTATTTGGTGCAGCCGATCGATAACCTTGAGCTGGTAACTCGGGTCAAGGTCATGTTAAGGGTAAAACGGCTTATTCACAGAACTCGGGAAACCGGCGCTCCCTGGCCAAGATTATCGGCCGAAATGGTCCACAAAGTCCGCTCGCCGTTGAACAGCATCATGGGTATGGCAGAGCTGCTTCAAAAACCATTTTACGGACCCCTGACCGAAAAGCAGAAGGAGTTCGCACAAACAATCTCAAGGAGCGGCCACCAGCTTCTGAAGGTGATCGATGAGCTTGTGGAAGGTTGACCAGTCATTAATGCGGGCGCCAAGAGATAAATTCTTTTGTTCGTACTTTTTGGTGTCAGGTGTCAGGTGTCAGGTGTCAGGAACTGAAAAAGCAAGACCTGAACACTGAAACCTGAAACCTGAACACTGGTCAGCAGGCAGTGACAAATGACCAATGATAAATGATAAATGATAAATGACCAATGATGAATGACAAGGCTCGCATACTGATCGTCGATGATGATGATGCCAATCTGGCCACCCTTGATGCCTATCTTGTCATGCTTGGTTTTGTCCCCCAAAAGGCCACGGATGGGTTGGAGGCATTGAAAAAGGTGGCGAAATCCGCTCCGGATATTATCCTCCTTGATCTTATGATGCCCGGACTCGACGGATTCGAAGTAAGCCGCAGGCTGAAATCTGACCCCAGGACCTTCAAGATCCCCATTGTGGCCATCACCGCCCTCCGCGACCGTGAGAGCAACATAAGAGCGATTGAAGCCGGAGTGGATGGTTTTCTGACCAAACCTATTGATGAGGTCATACTCAAGGCGCACATCAACAGCCTCCTGAAGACAAGGCATCTGCACAGCGAGCTGGAAACTTCGCGACACCGCCTGGATACTATTGGCGAATACCACCGGCGGATCGCGCCGGGACGAAGCACGGCCCGTGAAATAATCGGTGAGAGCCTGCTGACAAACGAAGTCCGGGCCAGGATCGACATGGTCAAAGACTCCGAAGTACCGGTCTTGATTCTTGGTGAAAGCGGTACCGGTAAACAGTTGGTGGCAGAAACATTACACTGGGACGGCCTACGGGCGGCGGAACCATTTGTCCAGGTCAATTGCGCCGGGTTGCAGGAAGACCTCTTAGAGAGCGAACTTTTCGGTCATGCAAGAGGGGCCTTTACCGGGGCTGTAAGCCACAAGCGGGGGCTTATCGAGGTTGCCGAAAGAGGAACCCTGTTCGTGGATGAAATCGGCGACATGAATCCCCCAGCCCAGGCCAAGGTCCTGGGCGTGCTTGACACTGGTCTATTCCGACGCCTTGGAGAAACAGTACAGAGGAAGGCAAACGTCAGAATTATCGCCGCTACCAACCATGACTTGAAAAAAGAGATGAAAAACGGGCGGTTCCGGTCGGACCTTTTTTATCGACTCAACGTTTTTGAAATTAGGATGCCGCCACTCCGAAAGCGGAGGGAAGACATTCCCCAGTTGGCCGAGTATTTTCTCTCCAATTCCAGCATGGGAGCAGGCCAGAACAAAACCTTCTTGCCGGAAACCGTAGAGACCCTTTGCAAACACGACTGGCCTGGCAATGTGAGAGAACTCGCAAATGTGGTTGAAAGGGCCATTGTCTTTTCAAGGGAAAATAACAAAATCACCCCCCGGCACCTTCCCTCTGAATTGGGCCCTCCCAGAACAGAGCCTGTTAGGAGCCTGATGTTAAGGACCTCCGGCGGGATGGCCCTGGCCGACTTAGAAATAGCTTACATCCGTGAAGTGTTAAAAAGAGAAAAAGGTAATCGAACCCGTGCGGCCCGGATACTCGGAATCTCCAGATCAACCCTGAAAAAAAAGATAGCCGATAATCCATCCCTGCGGAGATTGGTCGAGTAGTTGAGTGGTGGCATGGACAAACTTGTTTGTCCGTGTGGCAGGGTGGCATGGACAAACTTGTTTGTCCGTGTGGCAGGGTGGCATGGACAAACTTGTTTGTCCGTGCAAAAGATGCTTATATGAAGCAACAAAAAAGAAAAACTATTCACCATTTCAACGATCCCGGTCATGCTCACTTCTTGACATTTTCTTGTTACCAACAGCTTCCGCTATTGAGTCGGGAACGAACAAGGCGTTGGTTCATTCAGGCAACGGTAGACACCAGAGAAAGATATAACTTTGCGCTTTTAGCCTATGTGATCATGCCGGAACATGCTCATCTTATTGTTTTCCCGTTGTTTGCGGTTTATGATATTGCATTCTTTTTAAAAGCTATTAAGCAATCCGTGGCCAGGAAGGCGAAACATTTCCTCCGTGACCATAATCGAGATTGGCTGGAAAAATTAACCGTCCAGCGGGGGAGGCGGAAGGTCTTTCGATTCTGGCAAACTGGTCCTGGATATGATCGAAATATCCATAGTGAAGACGAACTTTTGGAAAAGATAATGTATATACATAATAATCCGGTTAAAAGAGGTCTTGTATCGACTCCTGAAGAATGGAAATGGTCGAGTGCAAGCTGGTACAGTGGGAAGCGAAACGTGGAATTAGCGATAGATGATTTTATATTTTCATCATCTGTTCGTTTGTACCTATGCCAAAACGGCACGGACAAACAAGTTTGTCCATGCCACCCGTCCATCATTGACCCATGATAAATGAAATGGCCGTTTTTCGGCCACACTGCCGTGAAACAGGCCAGGTACAGATTATCCTTTAAATAACGGATAGATAGGAACTTCATCTGGCCGATAACCGGCCACCCCCACCAGTCGGCCCCTCCTTTTCCCTCATGTTTTGAATCCTGTGTCATCTTATTTACCGAATACGGATAAGGGGCGTTCACTATATGTTGTGTACACCATCAGGCCATTACGGCAGATATGGAGATATTCAACTTTTCCCTTCCCTTGGCCCAGTAATTGAATAGTTCAGGAATTTCCTTTTTTAGAGCGGCGAAGCCGCGTTGTATAAAATCGCGCAGCGATTTTATATGAGGAGACAGCACAATGATCAATGAAGATAATCCGCACAAAATCCTAATCGTGGACGATGACCCAAGCAACCATGTCATTTTGAAGGGATACCTCCAATCCAATAATTGTGAGATTCATTCTATTGATAACGGCCGAAAGGCGTTGAAAACGGTCAAGAAACTCAACCCGGATATAATCCTTCTCGATATCATGATGCCGGGTATGTCGGGATTTGAGGTCTGTGAGATTTTAAAGAATGACGAAGCAACCCGGGACATACCTATTATTTTTATTACGGCCCTTTCAGACAGGGACGCTCATAAAAAGGCCATTGAGTCCGGAGGAGAGGGATTTATAGTCAAACCTTTTGATGAGGGTTTAATCCAGGCTTACGTAAAGACATTTGTCAGGATGAAGAAAATTCACGACAATGTCAAACAGCGGTTAGCTTCCAACAAAGACTTTGCGAGCATGACCATCCACGACTTGAACAACTTGGGTTTTGCAATTTCAGCCAATCTCGAATTAGCCATTCAGGAACATGCTCAATTCGCAAACGCAGATAAATATATGGCAAGCGCCTTAGCTGCTGTTAGGGCTGGGAACGTGATGCTAAAGAAATTTCAGGCCATAATGCGTCTTGAATCGACCACGGAGGGTCTGAATGTTACTCCCCTCAACATGATTGATCTGTCAAATAAGGCGGCCGGACTACTTGAGGCAGAGATGCAAAGAAAGAATCTAGGATTTGTTTTGAAAGAATCTGATTCTATCAAGGTTCACGGAGACAAGGACTTACTTTTTCGGGTATTGGTAAATCTCATGGATAATGCCATCAAATTTGCCCACCCGGATACCGAAATAGGTCTTGAAGTCGCAAAGAAGGCCGCCCGCAATGCTTCGCAACGCGAGGCAGGCGGGCCTGCCCGCCATTGCCATGCCTGCGCGCCATTTCCGGGCGATGACAGGTGGGCGGTGGCAGGCGGGCCTGCTGGGCTAGGGAAAGAGGAAAGAGGAGAGAGTAGCGAGGAGTACGAGGACGATTCAAGGTGGATGGAAGTAATTATTTCCAACCAGTGCGACCCAATCCCCGTAGAATACCATGAATCAATCTTTGAAAAATTCAAACAGGGGCCAAACAAGCAAAAAAGAAAAACAGGCACCGGCCTTGGCCTTGCCTTTTCCAGGCTAGCCGTGGAATTGCACGGCGGAATGATCTGGATCGAATCCCCACTACCCGGGCAAGAAACCGGTGTGGCATTTCATTTTACAGTTCCCTTGGCGGGAGCATTACCTGTTTGTTAATTGCCATCGAAATGGGGTTAGCTACGTCGTAGTGAAGAAGTGATCTAAAGTGCCTAAAATGCCTAAAGTGAGCTAAAGTTGCCTCCGACCCGTAGGGCCTATGCCCCGGAGGGATTTGCCTCCGGCAGAGAAGAAAGTTTTTTGTAAGCGTTGGTTCTTGTCCTTTAACTTTAGACACTCCACTGTTTAATACAGCTCATTTCGTAATGGCTTGAATAACCGGACAGGTTAAATTTTTTTTGGGCGGCGAAGCCGCGTTACATAAAATCGCGGAGCGATTTTATTATGAAAAGAATCCTGATTGTTGACGACGAAAAGGAAATTCTAAATTTTCTTGCCGAGCATTTTGAATCAATCGGCTGGGAAGTAGACTTGGCCGAGAACGGCGCTCAGGGCACGGCCATCCTCTCCGAGAAGGAATTTGATGTAATCCTCACAGATATCAAAATGCCGGGAACCACGGGCACGGATATTCTCCGGGCCTCCAAGGAATTATATCCGGATACGGAAGTAATTATGATGACGGGATATAAGAATGTTGATAGCGCTGTCAAATCTCTGAATCTGGGGGCTTATGCATACCTTAACAAGCCCTTCCGTATCGAGGAAGTTAATCATAAAGTTGTTCAGGCATACGAGAAAAGGCACCTTGTAAGAAAGGAAAGGGAATACTTGTTTGACTTAGAGCGGATTATACAGGAGAAGGCCAAAGAGTTATACCGGCATGGCCGAATGATCTCCCTGAGTGAAATGGCAGCCGGGGTAGCCCATGAACTGAATCAGCCCTTGAACGGGATTTCCACCTTTGCTGAGGGGATGCTGATCCGTATCGAGCGTGGGATCAAGATTGACAAAAAAAAGACCAGATCTATCTTGAAGGAGATTCTGATACAGACAGAGAGGATGAGTGAGATAATAAATCACATGCGCACCTTTGCTCGGGATTTCGAAAGACTTCCGGAGCGTGAGGTCACCGCAGAAGAGATTATTCAAAGCTGCCTGAAGCTCGTTGGCGCCCAGCTTAAGCATCACCAGATAGATGTCTCGGTTAAGATGAATTCCTCAGGCTTGTCTTTTCTGGTCAATGAGTACAGATTCCAACAGGTCCTTCTAAATCTGATTCATAATGCCCGAGATGCCGTAGATGAAAAGGAGGAGATCGTAAAAAGAGAAAACCTATACCCGGATAACAACTGGTGCAAGCAGATAGAGATGTGGGCCTTCCGGGAAAAGAATGGTGACACAGCGTTCCACGTGATTGAGGTCAGAGATAACGGTATAGGCATCGCGAAAGACAAAATGGAGAATCTTTTTCAGCCCTTTTTCACCACCAAAAAGCCGGGGAAGGGCACAGGTCTGGGTCTTTCAACCTCCTACGGCATAATCAATGAATACGGTGGCAGAATCGAGGCGGAAAGTGATTACGGAGAAGGTGCGGTTTTCCGGGTGCTCCTGCCGGCAGTGGAGTAATCATTTATCATTTATCATTTATCATTGGTCAGTGATAAGTGATAAATGGCATCCTTCGTTTTCGCCATAAAGTAGTTTACACTTTTTTTCACCACCCCAGGTTTCAGGTTTCAGTGTTCAGGTTTCAGGTCTTGCTTTTTCAGTTCCTGACACCTGACACCTGGTGCCTGGTTTCAGTGTTCAGGTTTCAGCCCGCCTGCCAA
>JAQYWL010000291.1 GCA_030145035.1 Desulfobacteria bacterium
AACAAAACCTCACGGAATTTCTACAACTTATTGAAATGATAAGTCTTTATCGGTACCTATTTTCCGTTGCGTTCCACATGGAATAGTGGAATATTGGGGAAAAAAAGCGGAAAAATCATTCTTAATTGTTCTAAATTCCTCTAAACCCATCAATCCAATATTCCAGCATTCCAACTTTCCCTGGCCCAGACCGGGTTTTCACATGGTACCGGTTATTATTCTGATGTCGCGCCAGGGCGGGCCAATTGTGAGCGAAGCGAACTAAACTTGCTTCTTTCAACTTCAAGGTCCCATTCGATAACCTATCTGTCAATCTGGTATTGTGTAGACGCTTCGCCTGCAAGCTCTGGCCCTATTCCTGTGGCGCTTAGCTTGACTGTGTCATAGAACGCACACGTCACCGGCGATTTCAAGGAGTTCAGGAAAAATGTCCATGATATTTACCACCCCAATGATCTCGCCATCCCGGACAACTAAGGGCTGTCTAATGTTTTCTTTGAACATCACATAGATGGCCTTGTTTATGCTATCCTCTTCCACCAATAACGGATGAATGGGAGACATGACTTCTTTCACTTTCTTCTGAGTCTCTTGCTTGGTCAAGTCTAAAAAGGTGCTATGAAGCCACTTAAAACCTTCCTGAAATCTGCCTACCTCGTCGGCTACTTCCAACGCCCGCGAGGAAAGAACAGAATAAAACGATCTTGAGACCTCCAGCTCTTTTGCAGGTTCAGGAACCAGTCCCCTGATGAGATCATAGATGGACAACTTGCCTACGATCTTTTTAGATGCATCAGTAACAAAAAGCGTCTTGTGAAAAGTGCCAGTCACACAGGCCTTAATCTTCTCATGATTTTTTTTCAATATAGCCAACGCATCACAAAAAGGGGCCTCCATATCAACTTTATCGTACTCCTCAATATGAGACATAATGTCCTTAACCCTTTTCTCGTTTTCCATTTTCTTATCCTCCCTCCGGCTGTCTTGTGGATCAGAATGGCTCCCGTACGTTGAGGCTTACCCACACAAACCCATTTCGTAGGCGTTCACAGGTTCAGGGTTCACCGTCTTTTGATTGTCGATTGTTTTTTCATTGTTCAATCTTCAATCATCAATGTTAACCCCTGAACCTCTGAACCGTGAACGGTTACCTGTCAATATGAGCAATGGTCGTGCCAGCAAAAAACATGGACGACCATTGGCCCAACGCCCTGATAACAATGAATATTGTCGAGTACGGGTGCGACATTTGAATCTGTATCCACAGGGAAGGCTGTCAGTATTTTTTACAGATTGTAAAGGGCCGATTGGTCCCAGCACGATTGATGAGGCGGTACAAGTGGCTCTCCGTTTGAAACAACTCTTAATGGCTTGCCCAAGATCTCCCTCTTTTCTAAAGGGGGGGGTAACGGTCCATTCAGGAAACGAGCCACAAGGCTCGGTTCGAGGTCCTGTCGAGGACATATCTTGACACGCTACCCATAAAGAAAGCCTTGCTGGCACCCCGTCTGCCAATAACTACTGTGCCGTAGTTTCCCTTCCTGGCCTCATCAACGATGGCCTTGCCCACATTGACAGTACACCTGGTTACCTTAATCTCAATCTGATTCTCCTGGATGCCGGCCTCCATAAACTTCTTCCGCACGTGGGCATAGAAGTGGTCTATGTATCGTTTGTCACCTTGTGCAATGACCTGATCGATGCCCGCATTTTTGTCGTCAAAATCGATCACGCAGTAGTTTCTAAGCCTTGGCATGACATGAAATAACGTCACTTTGATCTTCGGGTTCTCCCCAACCATGAAGCTCAGGTGATCCACCGCACGAAGCGAGCTCTCAGAGCCGTCCGCGGCCACCATGATCGTTGTGGATGTCACATTGGTATCTACCACCCACACGGGTATCACCCTGGAATGCTCTACCAATTTGGCAGTGACGCTTCCCATAAAGGCCTTCTGGACGCGTGAAAGCCCCCTTCGTCCCACAACAATGGCGTCATAAAGCCCCCGCTCGGCACGGTCCAGAATATCTTTGACAAGCCCTAACACCTTTGGCTGGGTGGCCACATTGATGCGTTGGTCCGCGATTCCCGTCCTAACTATTTGGGCCTTGTATTTTTCCAGAATGCCCTGGGCGTCCTCTGCGTTTTTCCGGATGATCTTCTTCAGCTCGGCTCTGGCCTTGTAGTCGGTTTTGGCCTCATCCAGGAGAAACTGCGAGATGGTCGGCTGCACATGGAACAGGGTCCAGGTGAAATCTTCTGCAACAGAGGACATTCTGACGGCATACTCGATTGCATGCCTTGAATGGACGGAATCATCCACGGCCAGCAGGATTTTTTTCTCCACAGGAGGCCCTCCTTTCTCATCAGCCAATTCGGTTACCAGATGTAAGCCTTAATCCATCTCAAACAAACAGGAGCAACAGCCGTGCCACGCCGTGGGAACGGATACCATTGCACCAACTATTTGATATTGCAGCCGATTATCTACTTGCGGGAGGGACTTCATGCCTGGTCAAAGATAGATTCCTGTCAGTATTTTTTGCAGATTGTAAAGGGGGCCTTGATTCCAGTATTCCCACGAATGTTTGACCTGTGCGGTTAGGTTTCTTCTTGCATCGCAACGAATTAGTAGGACAGTGGGTTTCCTTTATTGGTTGGCTAAGCCCACCCTACAAGTACTGCGAATGGGGTTGGGTTTTGAATCCATAGTCGTATTCTCTCATGGTTTTGCCTTCGAATATCCTCGCAACCGTTCTTAGCATCTCATGCAAACTAAACGGCTTAAACATGACAAAGTCCACAGCGCTCCCTTTCATCATGGCGGTAATTTCTTGTTCGTCCCAACCCGTCATCAGACCGACCGGGGTAGCAGGTGATTTATACTTGACGAGCCAAGCGAACGTCCACCCGTCCATGCCGGGCATGGTCAGGTCAGACAGGATCAGGTCGAATGACCCTTTGATAAGAAAATCCAAGCCTTCCTCGCCACTTCCGGCAGTAATTACCTCATATCCCGCCCTCGATAGGAATATTGAAAGAATCGTCCGAATCGATTCGTCCTCTTCAACCACCAGTATACGCCCCGCGCGTGCCTCTGTTTTCTCCACCATAGCAAATCCTTCCTTGTTTAAAGTCATAGAATCGCTGGGTGCCACGGGCTAACCAGTTGAATAAAATCCTTATAGCTATTTTGATTTGACTTGTAAATGGGGGGAAGGGTTCATTTTTGCAAGGGAAAAAATCCCAAGAAGATGGGAATTTTTCCCGGGGCCAGGTTGGGAAAATGACCCGGAGGGGAGTTTGGGACGGATTCATTATTTCTGCCACAGAGTCACGTCGATGAGGCCGAACTTGGCCGCATAGCGAACCAATTCTACGGTGGTGTGAAGATCAAGCTTGCTCATAATGTTGGAACGGTGGTTTTTGACGGTCTTCGGACTGATGAAAAGCTTCTCGGCGATCTCTTTGGTGGGAAGCCCATCGGCGAGCAAGCGCATGACCTGTTGCTCTCGGCGGGTCAGGATATTGTACCCGGCATCGGTAATCTTTGCTTCCTGTTCACGGGATTTCATAACGTTTTCCACGACCTTATGGTGAAGTGAAGAGTCCATGAAACGTTCCCCTTTTGATACAGCCTCAAGACACTCTGAAAGCGTTTCAGTAGCTGATTCCTTGACAATATACCCTGTAGCCCCTGCCTGGAAGGCCTTGGTAATGTAATCGATTTTAGAGTGCATGCTGAGAATCACCACCCGTGTCTCATGCAGGATGCCGCGTATATTGCGAGTCACTTCAATGCCGCTGCCATCCGGTAAAGATATGTCCATCACCACCAGGTCGGGCATGAGCTCCCTGGCCTTCCTGAGCCCTTCGTCCCCGTTTCCCGCTTCTCCGATTACCTCGAACCCTGGGTGCCTTGCTAACAGCGACTTGAGCCCTTCCCTGAAAAAGGGATGGTCATCAACGATCAAGATGGTTTTCTTTTCACCACCCAATGTTTTACTCCTTGTATGGAACCTCTACCACGATTTTCGTGCCCTGCCCGGAGCGGGATTCGATCTTCAATTTCCCGTTAAGGAGGGCGGCCCTTTCCGCCATGGTCCGGAGTCCCATGCGTTTTTCCTGGAAGGCTGCGTCCGAGCGTTTCTCTAAATCAAACCCTTTCCCATTGTCCTCTATGCGAAGGATAATGTGAGGAAAAGACGCCGACAGCCTGACAGTGACATGGCTGGCATCAGCGTGCTTCCGGATGTTGTTCAGGCCTTCCTGGATGAGGCGGTACAAGGTTATCTCTGTATCAGAATCAAGTCTTATATTGTCCAGACCAATGGAAAAGAAGTCCACTTTCAGGGCGTTTGGTTCGGAAAAATCTTGGCAATAATGGAGCACGGTCTCAACCAGTCCCAACTGGTCCAGGCTGGCGGGACGTAAATCATAAGCGAGATCCCGGATATCCATGATGGCTCTCTGTATCATTTTGGATACTTCGGAAACCCTTTGTCTCTTTTCAGAAGGGGTATCCGGCTGATCATCAAAAAGGGTATCCAGACTAATTTTCAGAGTAGAAAGGTCTTGTGCCAGATTGTCGTGCAGGTCACGAGAAAGCCTTTGCCGCTCGCTTTCTTGCGCCTTTATAAGTTGCTGGCTGAGGTTACGAATATGCTCTTCACACCGCATGCGCGTGGTAATATCCCGGTTAATACCCCGGTAGCCCAGTAAGTTCCCTGCGTTGTCGGAAAACGGAACACCACTAATCTCCAAAATGATTTCATGTCCGTCCTTGTGAACACAGCGAGCGTCAAGGCTCGAAATCGGTTTTCCCTTAACCATGGTTTCTAAGCAACTGAGTGCCAGGGCATCCCGTTCTTTCTCAGAGAAGAAATCGTAAAAGTACTTGCCGAGCATTTGATCAGGGCGATAACCTAATAGACTTTCGACGACAGGGTTGGAATAAACATACCTGGCTTCCAGGTCCACTTCCCATATCCAGTCAGATGTACTTTCAGCCAGATCTCGGAATCGTCTTTCAGATTTGCGCAGTGAGTCTTTAAGTTTCCGTTTGTGAACCACTTTCTGAATGACACTGGGGATCAGGGTAAAAAAATCGGTGGTTTTAACCAAATAGTCCCAGGCCCCGAGTTTCATAGCCTGCACAGCAATATTCTCATTCCCCTGACCGGTGATCATGATGACCGGGATGTCCTTTTTGCCTTGATTTAAGGCTTCCAGAAACTTGATGCCGTTTATGCCTGGCATAAGGTAATCGGTGATGATGACGTCCGGGGTGATCTCGTCGAGACTTTCAAGGCAAGCATCGGCTTCCTCGAAGTAATAGACCGAGGCGAGCGGAAAAGCCTTTTCAATGGCCCGTTTCATGAGATGAAAATGCGCTTCTTCATCGTCAATGATTACAACCTTTAATGGCTCCATCTCCTGAATCCTTCATAACCTCGCATTTCAGGTAGTTACTTAACAACTTGATTGTATAGGAATTTCCTTTTCTAAGCGGCGAAGCCGCGTCATATAAAATCGCGCAGCGATTTTATAACTTGTGGCTTCCTCCCAACCCTAACCCTCAATGCTGTCTAAATCCCCCTTTACAAAAGGGGGACTTTTAAAAGCTCCCCCCTTTTTAAAGGGGGGCTGGGGGGGATTTTAACGCTAATACTTATGGGTGGCATGGACAAACTTGTTTGTCCATGCCGTTTTGGCACAGGCGTAAGCGAACAGATGATGAAAATATAAAATTATCTATCGCTAATTCCACATTTCGCTTTTCACTGTATCAGTTTGCATTTGACCATTTCCGTTCTTCAGGAGTCGATACAAGAGCTCTTTTAACTGGACTATTATGAATATACATTATCTTTTCTAAAAACTAGGTCATTACACGGACAAACAAGTTTGTCCATGCCACCCCTGTCCCTGTTAAGTTAGCGCCTATGCCCCCCGGGGGAGAGGGTCGTGGTGAGGCGGCCTGCGAAATACTTACGTTTCCAGAGCAGGTGGTTTGTTGAGGAGCATCCAGTAAGAATCGATTTGCATGATCTTTTCCTCAAACTCCTTGAATCCCACCGGCTTGGTGAGATAGCTATTGGCATAGTGGCTATAGGATTGGCAAATGTCTTCTTCTCGTTCCGAGGTCGTGAGCATGATTACAGGGATCTTCTTCAGAAGGGGATGTTCCTTGATCTGCTTCAATACTTCTATGCCATCAATGCCGGGGAGCTTGATGTCCAGCATGATCAGGCCCGGGAGCGGATACTTTCCCTTATCAGCGTACTTCCCACGGTTGAAAACATACTCGAGCGCCTCTTCTCCGTCAGTCAGAATATCAATCCGGTTCGCATTGCCTGCCTTTCGAATCGCCCGCCTGGTCAGTTCAGCATGTGCTTCCTCATCTTCTACAAGTAAAATGTTAGAAGGTTCATAATCCATGTTCAAGCCTCCTTCTCTTTTCTAAAGTGATCGGTTCCAGGTTCAGGGTTCAAGGTTATAGTCTACTGATATCCTTAACTTTATAACACAATGCTCAGATTAGCCTCTTTCACCCATCACCCATCAGGTGTCAGGTGTCAGGTGTCAGGTGTCAAAACCCTGAACACTGAACCCTGAACACTGAAACCTGAACTTTGCTAACAGCCAGTTAGGTCTCTTCAACCGGGAACCGT
>JAQYWL010000423.1 GCA_030145035.1 Desulfobacteria bacterium
ACATCACATAGAAAAAGCGATTTCGCTTAATAAAGGAACCAAACGATATCGAAGCTGCGCATAATCCCGAATGATCCCAGTGGACATTCGGCGACAGGATAAGAGATTTGAGGCTCATTTATTCCATCCAGAATTTATAAGGTTTGTTATGGAATAGATTGATGGTGGTGGGACATTTTTTCGCCTCTAACACATAATTGCCCTGTTTTCAAGGAGTTTTCCGAAAAAAGTTCCCCCATTTTTCAAGAAAATCACTGATTCCACTTCGCAAAACCACTAACTGTTCGATAATATAACATTTCGACAATTCCTCGTTCAATTATTGGGGGAAGTCCTCGCGATGAAAGAATTGGTTCTTAGCCATCGCTGAGGGAAAAACAGGTTGACGACATTATGGGTTCTGTGGAAAGCTTCAAAGAAATCTCCTCAGGCCAAGGATGCCTGAACAGAGAAGGAGGGGAATATGGCAATCAATATCGTTGAAAAGATTGACGGGTTTGTCAAGGTCAGAAATATCATTGTCAGTGTGTCCAACAAGAGAGGTCTGGAGAGCTTTGTGCCATCACTCCTGGACATCAACCCGGAGATACGGTTGTTTTCGACAGGTGGAACGTATAGCAGGATCAACGAGATCCTGGGTGATCGGGCTTCTTCGTGTCTCACGCCTGTGTCCGATTACACCGGACAGCCAGAAACCCAGGGTGGGCTCGTCAAGACGCTTGACTTTAAGATTTACCTTGGTCTGCTCACAGAGACCTACAATGATGCTCACCAGCAAGACCTCCAGAGGACCGGGGCTGTTCCCATAGATATGGTTGTGGTCAACCTTTATCCGTTTAAAGAAACCGTATCCAAAGCGGGTGTTGCCGTGGAACAGGCAAGGGGGAACATCGACATTGGCGGCCCCTGTATGATAAGGGCTTCGGCAAAGAATTTCATCCGGGTTGGAGCGGTTGTGGACCCTGACGATTATACGAAGATCATTTCTGAGATGAAGGCAAACCACGGCAGAATCTCCCTCGAACTTCGATACGAGCTGGCCAAAAAGGCCTTTGAACACACCGCCGAATATGACCGCCATATCGCAGATTTCCTGGCAAGCAAATCTTTTGGCGATGTTGAGAGCTGTTATGAAATTAGGGGCTCCGCCTCAATTGGAGTATTGGAGTAATGGAGTGATGGGTTATATCTGGCCCATAAATTCGAAATACGAATATCGAAATCCGAAACAATTTTCAAATTTTCAAAATTCAAATGACCAAAAATTCGTATTTGGAATTTTAATCAGCATTGTTTTGTACATTAGAAAATTCATATTTCGGATTTGTTTCGTATTTCGATATTCGTATTTCGGATTTTGTTTAGGCAGGCAACAATCACCAGTCATTAAAATACTTCTGAATTCAGTAGGGTGTAGAAATTCCAATACGTCAAATCATGGAGGACTAGTACAATGGCTGAAGATCTGAAGAAAATGTACAGAACCGTTATGGACGACCACTTCCCTTCAAACATGGAGATAAGCTTTGTAGAGGGTGATGAGCGGCAGACGCTCTTCTACGAAAAAGTGGTGTGGGTGGTCGATAATGTGCAAAAAGGCCTAAGATACGGGGAGAACCCCGGCCAGGAGGCTGCCCTCTATAAGCTGGCAAACGGCAATCTGGTCCTTGGAGAGGCACAAACGATTCAGCCCGGCCGATATCTCGCCTCTGATATAGAACTCCTGCAATCGGGCAAGCATCCCGGAAAGACCAACTTGACCGATGCAGACAATTCCCTGAATATCTTGAGGTACTTCACGGACAAACCGACCGTGGTCATTGTAAAGCACAACAATCCATGCGGGGTTGCCAGAGCCGATTCCCTTGAGCAAGCGTACATCAAAGCGAACATGGCCGACCGGGTGGCCGCTTTTGGTGGCTGCATTTCCGTGAACTACCCGGTAGACAAGGCAACGGCCGAGGCCATCACCAAACAATACGCCGAAGTGGTGGTGGCCCCGGATTTTGAAGATGGGGTCATGGATATCTTTGCCACAACCAAAAACCTGCGGGTCATCAGGATTGCCAATATAGGCCGCTTACAAACCTTTGTAGGCGAACGCTGTGTAGAGTTTAAGAGCCTGATTGACGGCGGTCTCATCACCCAGTGGTCTTTTGTGCCGCGGGCTCGCACCAAAGAGGATCTCAAGCTGGCCGAATGTGATTATAAGGGAAAGACTTACCGCATCACAAGGGAACCGACCGACCAGGAATACGCTGATATGCTGTTCGGCTGGCTGGTGGAGTCCGGGATCACATCCAACTCCGTGATATATGTCAAGAACGAGGTGACCGTGGGAATCGGAACCGGTGAACAGGACCGTGTAGGCGTGGCGGAAATTGCCAGAGACAAGGCCTACCGCAAGCTGGCGGACCGCTATTGCTATGAAGAAGTAGAGATCCCTTACAATGAACTCGCAGATGAGGAAAGGAAAAGGGAGGTCGATGCCAAAGTGGCTCGGGAAAATGGTGGCTTGATTGGGTCTGCCATGGTCAGCGACGCCTTCTTCCCCTTCCGGGACGGCGTGGATGTGGGCCTGCGTGAAGGCATCTCTGCCGTGATCCACCCTGGTGGCTCCATGAACGACTACCAGTCCATAGAGGCGTGCAATGAGGCCGGTGCGACCATGGTATACACGGGCCAGAGGAGCTTCAAACA
>JAQYWL010000427.1 GCA_030145035.1 Desulfobacteria bacterium
CACTCTATGAAACTAATGGTGACCAAAAATGGCTTGATGCGGCTGTCAAAGCAGCGACCTTTGCTGAAACCTGGAACTACACCTGGGACATACCGATGATTCCAGGAGACGAAGGTATGCAAGAGTCTTTTCTGTACGAAATTCCTGGCCAATGAGAACCCTTCGCCAGCAAATGATAACGTTGTTGTCCCAAGGAGTGTGTAGTGCCAGGGATCTGTCCCAGATGTTGCGAATTCAGGAAAAAGAGGTCTATAGTCACCTTTCCCACATCGCACGTTCCGTTGTCTCACAAAGGCACAGGCTGGTCGTAATTCCCTCCCAATGCCTTGTGTGCGGGTATCTGTTTGACAAGCGAAAACGCTTTACCAGGCCGGGCCGCTGTCCTCGTTGTAAAGGGGAACGCATAGAAGAGCCGAGATTCCAGGTTGTTTGAGGAGGACATAAAGAAGCTACAACTTTTGTTACAATCTATCCAAACAGACCTGCCACACAGCCTGTCATAAGACAGGCCAGGGTGGCGGCATAAAGGGCTCGGAAACCCAACTGGGCGAGATCTTTTGCCCGGCTAGGCGCTAGGGCCGAAAATCCCCCTACAAAGATGGCCAGAGAGGCAATGTGTGCAAACCCGCAAAGGGCATACGAGGCAATCGTAATGCTCCTTGTATCCGTAACCACCCCGTCCTTGATCAACTGGTGCAGGTGCTGGTAGGAAACCACCTCCGTAACAATGGTTCTTTCCCCTAGAAGGGTGGCGATGTGTTCCGCGTCCTGGAGCGGCACCCCCATGATGATTGTGATAGGATAGTAGAGGTATTTCAGAATCAGTTGCAAGGAAAGACCGACCCCGAAAACCTTAGCGCCAACAAACCCCAAGAGCCAATTGAACATGGAGAGCAATCCCAGGAATGCCAACAGAAGGGTGATAATCCCGACACAAAGTTTCACGCCATCATTGGCCCCGATTATGATCGACTCTATCCAGGTGCTGGAACGACGATCTTTTTCTATCTGAACGCTTATGCCCAGGGTCTTTGGTCTTTCGATCTCAGGGACAATTAGCTTTGACATTATAATGGCGGCCGGTGCGCTGATGACAGATGCCGAGATTAAATGGCCGGCTATGGATGGAAATTCCCTGTGCAAGAATCCCACATAGAGAGCAAGCACTGTGGAAGCAATGGTGCCCATGCCTGCCGTAAGTACCGTGCAGAGCTCTGATCTGGTCATGTCCTGGATGTAGGGCCTGATGGTCACGGCGGATTCAACCCCCACAAATATATTGCTTGAAGCGCACAATGCCTCTGCCCCGCTGATTTTCATCAAGTAGGTAAATATCCTGGTAAATACCTTGATGATGGCAGGGATGATCTTCAGGTAGTAGAGAAGAGAAACCAGCGATGCAAAAAAGATGATCGAAGGGAGCACCTGGAAGGCAAGGATGAACCCAGGTGAGGTTTCTCCCATGGGACCGGTTTCTCCGGGTGATATTGACAGGGGTCCAAAAACAAAGTACATGCCCTCTTTGGCAAAGGAAATCACCTTTAACGCCGCATCGTTCAACCAGGAGAAGATGACCACGCCAGCCGGGAGCTTAAAGACAATGAGTGCGAACACACACTGAAAAAGGAGGCCGGTGAGTATCAACCTGATATTGATGTTCTTCCTGTCCCTTGAAGCCACCCACGCCAGAAACATCAGGACAAAAATGCCCAACAAGCTTATCAGTCTACTGAGCATCATCAATCAGCACCTTTCGATTCATTCACCATCAAAGATTTCCCTGAAAGATATACGGTCATGTATCCCAAAAAGATCATCTCAAAACCTAAGCAGGGCAACCAGTTTGTCAGCAGCTTCCTGGCTAATCGTTCCTTTTGCCTTGGCGAGACCGACCGTGTAAAGGCCCAGGCACCTGTAAAGTGGAAGAAGCTCGGGGGCACCCTTTTCTATGGCCTTAAGGTGAGATGACACGGTTGCCGTATCTCCCCGGGCAATCGGCCCTGTCAGGCCGCCCGGTATCCCTTTTGCGCCGATATTACTCAGGGTACCCCTGATCAAAGGAAGGAGGGCATTGAAAGATGTATCACCGGGCAATCCTGCTGCTTCATTTAACTCAAGGGCAAGATGTATTAGAGTTACCAGATAGTTGGAGGCAGCTACGGCTGCTGCGTGGTACAGGGTCTTTTTCTCTGCTGCAATTTCCAGGAGGATACCGCCCAGGTCTTCTACCATTTGGCGGACAATTGGCAGGGCACTCTTATCACCTTCAATGGTGCAAAAAGAGCCGGGCATTAGACTGACGGCCTGGTCTACCGAGGCAAGGCTCTGGAGGGGGTGAAGGGTTGCAACCACTGCCCCGCAGTCCCTGGCCGACGACAGGATGTCTGACGAAAGGGCGCCGCTGCAGTGAATCGCTACTGCATTCTTTTCAAAGCCCCTGTGTTCGGAAATGCTCATGCATGTTGATTCAATCAGATCATCAGGCGTGGTGATGAATACAACGCCTGCCCCTTGCGTGACCTCCCACGGACAATCGGAGAATTGCTCGGAACCTGTCACCCCGGCGGCCCTGCGGGCTGTCTCAAGGTTGCTCGTGGCCACCCCCGATATGCGGTAGCCTGCATCCCCGAGAAGCTTACCTATGGCCGTGCCCACAGTCCCACAACCGACTATGGCAATCGTGGACTTTGTTCTTCCGGCAAGAAGAGCCTGCATGTCCCCACTCCCTCGTCCTCTATCTGCAAGGTGACATGGTTAAGCCCGAACTTATCGTTTATCAGGCGCGTCAACTTCTGGAGGATCTCTTTATTTCGTCCCATGTCCTCGACAACCACGTGGGCACTTAACGTGTCCACCTGCGAGGTTAAGCTCCATATGTGCAGATCACACAGCCCGGTCACACCATCCACAGAAAGCATGGCCTGCTTGATGTTGTCCAGATCAATATAAGGCGGCACTCCCTGCATGAGGATGTTCACCACATCCCACAGGAGACGCCATGCGCTGTAGATGATCAAGAGCCCAATCAGAACACTGACCAGCGGGTCAAAGAGCGTCCAGCCAGTCAGGCTTATCACAATAGCTGCAGTGATTGCCCCCACGGATCCGGCGGCATCCCCGATAAGATGAAACAGGGCACCCCTGATGTTCAAGTTTTCCGTTGCGGCCGTATGCAAGAGATAGATGCCCAACAGGTTAATCATCAACCCAATGATAGCGATAAAAAGCATAGGGATACTTTTCACCGTGGCCGGATGCTGAAAACGGCTGTAAGCCTCCCCGAAAATCCAAAGCGCAATCAGTATGAGCAACACTCCGTTGATGAAGGCGGCAACTATTTCAAAACGGTAATATCCATAGGTCTTGGTTGGGGAAGGTTTCTTAGAGGAAAGCCAAAAGGCAAACAGGCTGAGTCCCAGGGCAAACATGTCCGAGAGCATGTGCCCGGCATCCGAAAGAAGCGCTAAGCTGTTGGTCCAGAGGCCCCCCAACACCTCGACCACGAGGAAAAAAGAGGTCAGGACAAGGATTACTCGAAGTTTCGATTTGCCCGTTTCTCGAAACGGCCCGTGGCCGTGGTTGTGATGATGCTGTTCCACCAAATTTCACCCCAGACAACTCAGATAGAATCTCACTATATCTGCTTGCCCTGCGTCTACAGGTTTACTGCGTTCAATATTGTCCAATAACCTCAACGAAATGGTCTTTGCCTCATTTTGTCTTTGGCTGACGGCCAGTTTCTTAAAGAGGTAGTCATAAATGTTTGACTGAACAGTTGTTTCAGCTTGAACGAAGCGCTCGACTGCCGGTTCCCACAAGGCCTGATCGGCCAAATAAGCTATACCCAGGCATTGATGCGTGGTTTTCTCATACTTGTTTTGATAGGACAACAGATCGGGAAATACCCCGTTAATATATTTATTAAGCTCAAAGGGGCCTATTGGCGCGCAGTAATAATATGGCAGGAGGTAACCATCAGACTTTGTCCCGTACAAATTTGTTGGTTGGCTGTTCTTTTCAGCATACTTGCACAAAGGCGTGCCGTGATAAATCCTTCCGCCCACCGTATATTCATAGGACCTCAGTTGGCCTACAGGATATTCTTTCATCCTGTGCAGGGTATGATTTACGGTCTCAAAGGTCTCACCCGGGAGACCGAATATGAGCGTGACCGTGCAGTGCATCCCGACCTTCTCGCACACCTCCACGGCCTTGATAATCTCCGTTTCTTGATAAGAGCTTCCGTTTCTTTGAAGTACGGTGTTTGAAAAACTCTCACAGGAAAATACAACGGAGAAACCGGCTTTAGCCAGCAGTTTCGCAAAATCAAGGTCAAAGTTCTTGGGTATAAATTGAGAGACAAAGCGAAAGCGCTCGTTCAGGCCTGTCTTTAAGATGGCCTCGACGAGCCTGGACCCGTACCCTGAATCAGGGACGTTGAATTCGGTATCCACAAAGAATATAGTGCCGGCTTCCGCAGGGCTTTCAGCAATGGTTTTTAGTTCGTCAAGGACATCATCAATATCCCTGTAAACGAATTTACTCCCCTCAATCAACGGTTCAACACAATAGCTACATGCCTGATTGCAACCGCGCTTTACCACTACAGGAACTCCGTTTGTCTGATAGGAGAAATCGAATTTGGACTCTCTGTGAAACCGGGCCGGGCCTTGCTCAAATGCGTATGGTTTCCGTTGATTGATTGAATAGCCCTTGTTACGAGCATAGACCATATTCGGTATCCGCGATATCTTTTCGTTGGCCGGGAAGGCCTCTATGAACTGAAGAAAGGCGTTTTCTCCCTCGCCGATGATACCGTATCTTAGCCCGAGGTATTTGAGTGTGGCCGTGGGGGATACGGTAAATCCCCCCCCGCCGACCACGATAGGAACCTGGTGTATGACTCGCTTTACCTCGGCAACAATATCTTTTACCTGGGGCAGAAAATAGAACGTCTGATAATCGTCCCCTTTAAAATCGCCGTATTGCTCACACGACATGCAGGTGTCAAGGTTGCGTATCCCGATGCCGACAAAGTCCGGATCTATTCGATCGATTGCGTCTCTTAGATTTTTTTTGAAATCCATATCCGGCAGAAACGGGTATTCAACCTCTGCTTTGTGGCCCTGCTTCCTTAAGTAGCTTGCTATCATACTTATCCCTAACGGGTAGATTTGATTTACCAGGTAGTATTTATCCGTATACAAGAGTAATACGTTCATAAGGTGCCGTAATTGGGCGGCTCGGAATTTCTACAACTATTGTTACGTTCCGGCAACATGTTGAATTGCCAAAATTGAATGTAGAACATTTGAGTCGATGAACTAGCCGGCGATTTTAACTAGCTTTCTTTTGACCTCAGTGCCGTTTTCGAGCGTATAGGTCTTGAAGACTACCTGCAAACGGTTTTCTGCAAATAGCTGAATGCATTCCTGGTAAAGCTGCCATTCAAGTTTGAGACCTTTCTCCCTGACCGTATCAATGGTGTCATCGGGGGTGATCTCAAAAGCCTTCTGTCCAACAATAGGTCCGGTGTCTTCTCCATAGTCAACAAAATGCACTGTGCAGCCCCCCACCTTGCAACCATAGCGATACGTGTCACCATATCCATCTGCGCCTGGAAATGATGGAAGAAGAGATGGATGGATGTTCATGATCCGGGGTTGTGACGGATCCGTGTTCACGCGGTCAATGAAGTAGGGAGTAAGTATTCGCATGAAGCCTGCCAGGACCAGAAGGTCAAACGGATGGGCTGCCATTTCTCGAAGTAGGGCGGCCTCGGCAATGGCCCTGGTGCAAAGGTACCGCTCCGCCTTCACGCGGTCCGAAGAGGCATCGGACAGGCGTTGTCTGGTCCGCCGAAGGCAGACTTCCAGATCAAAGTCCTCGGGAAGCAAATCTTTTAGCGGTCTTCCACGGGTCTCTTCTATGATGGTCCGGTAATCGACTACAAAGGTGGGAATCGCATGCTTCTGTGCCCTCTTGAGACCGTGGGCCTCCGGGTTGTCCGAGCCCACAAACACGACCCTTGCATCTATTCGGTTCGACCTGGAGGCATCGATGATGGCCTGGAGATTGCTTCCGCCTCCTGAAATCAGGGCACCAACGCGAATTTTGTGAGCCATAAGTGTGTGACTACCAGCAGACCCTAAGCTTGTCAATAGGCGCTTAGCGACGCAACGTCGACAAAGGATTGTCGATATGACATAAGTTTTTGTATTTGTACCAACCAAAATTCGAATATCGAAATACGAAATACGAAACAATATCGAATGACAAAAAATTCGAAATTCAAAACGACAAGGAATCCTATCATTTTACAATACGACTAAAATCCTGTCTGTGTGCGACCACGCACAGGTAGGCGCACCTATAGTTTAGAACATTTGGACATTTGATATTCGGATTTGTTTCGAGTTTCGATATTCGGATTTCGGATTTTAAAGTTTAACACGTAACTCGACGTTTTAGTACCTGTTTGGTCCGTGCTTGTCCAGGTTAGGAATACGGGGGCACTTTTTGCCTTGACTTTGAACCTGTTAAAATCTATAGTTTTTTTATGCAAAGTCACCGGCTTGCGCGTCTTCTGCGAATCATCGTTGAGGTCAGAACACAGCCAGACAGACTCCCCGATCAAATCGCTAAGGACCTTGGAATATCTACCAGACAATTCTACTATGACCGAAATCAGCTTGCCGAAATGGGGTTTCGATTTTCACG
>JAQYWL010000371.1 GCA_030145035.1 Desulfobacteria bacterium
AGGCAAGGAGTTGTTGGAGGGGATGGGCTACCGGGTACTCACAGCCAAAAACGGAAAAGGGGCTGTTGAAGTTTACAAGAAAAATCTGGATGAGATAGACATCGTCCTTTTGGACATGGTTATGCCTAATATGGGTGGTGGCGAAGCCTATGACCACATGAAGGAGATCAACCCCGATGTAAAGGTGCTGCTTTCAAGTGGTTTCAGTATTGAAGGTGAGGCCACCGAGATATTGGAACGAGGCTGTAGCGCTTTTATTCAAAAGCCATTCAGGATGAATGAGTTGGCGGAGAAAATAGGAGAGATTTTGGACAAGGAATAGACTCTGGCAGACAGCAGCATCAGAGGCAACACAATCCCAGATATAGTATGGCCGAAAAACAGCTCTTCTGTAAACCTGTCTGCGATTATTCAACATATTGAAAGGCTCAAATATCTGTCAAAAAAAGAAGGGGGTCCCAAAGAAAAAGGCAGATGCGAGGATCGAGGCTCTGGAGAAGGAATTGCAATATACAAAAGAAAACCTTCAGAACACGATTGAGGAATTGGAAACCTCCAATGAAGAACTAAAATCAACCAACGAGGAGCTTCAGTCCACCAATGAGGAACTTCAAAGCACCAATGAGGAGATGGAGACCTCCAAAGAGGAACAACAATCCATGAACGAGGAGATCACAACGGTAAACACTGAACTGCAGGGCAAGATTGATGAATTGTCCGGATCCAACAATGACATGAAGAATCTGCTCGACGCCATCGATGTTCCAATGATTTTTTTGGACAATGATCTCTGTATTAAACGCTTTACCTCTCACTCAACCCGGATCATCAATCTTATCCAGACAGATATTGGCCGGCCTATTGGCGATATTGTATCTAAATTAGAGGATGTAAATCTGACTGAAGACGCAGAAGCGGTATTAAAAGACCTTGTTTTCGGGGAAAGGGAAGTGCTTACCAGGGATGGTTCTTGCTTTTCAATGCGGGTCGCACCATACAGAACAAATGAAAATGTAATTGATGGTGTTGTATTAACATTCATAGATTTAACAAATTCTAAGGAAGCGGAGAAACAAGAGCGCCGGTTGGCTACCGTGGTTAAAGATTCAAACGATGCGGTGACGATCCAGGACTTTGATGGCAATATCCTTGCCTGGAACAGGGGAGCAGAAGAGATGTACGGCTATAGCGAAGCTGAGGCCCTGAAAATGA
This sequence comes from Desulfobacteria bacterium, assembly GCA_030145035.1. GTDB lineage: Bacteria > Desulfobacterota > Desulfobacteria > Desulfobacterales. The sequence continues at coordinate 1,213 of JAQYWL010000371.1, forward strand.
ATATCCGTGATATTATCCCAAAGGAAAAACAGAAAGAGGCATTGGAGTTGCTTAAAAAGATAAAAAAGGGGGACGAGGTTAAGTCTTTCAAGGCCAGGCGTAAAGCAAAGGATGGTAAGCTATTGGACATATGGCTCACAGTTACGATACTGGTCGATGCCGAGGGCAAACCCGTTGAGATTGCGACAACTGAAAGGGATCTTGCGTGGTTATCGGAGTAACAATTCAGGACTTGATGACTTGATAGATCGAGGATTGTTCAAAGTCGATATCGTATAATGTAACTTCCTGTTTTCATTATAGAGGTAAAGCGGATGAAAAAGGTTAAAAACAAGTCATGTAAAAAAGAACTCCGCGAGAGGGCAGAGGAATTCATCAATAAAAATCCTTCGGCCATCAAGGAGATACCGCCCGGTGATGTTAAGAAACTGATCGAGGATTTACAGATCCACCAGGTTGAACTGGAGATGCAGAATGAAGAGCTGCGCCGGGCTCAACTGGAACTGGAAGCAGCCCGAGACAAGTATTCCGATCTCTATGACTTTGCCCCTGTCGGCTATTTTACGATCAGTGATAAGGGAATGATTCTGGAGGCAAATCTCACCGGCGCTACCATGTTAGGTGTGGAAAGAGGATTACTGATAGGTAACCCTTTATATAAATTCATCAACAGGGATGATCAGGACATTTTCTACCATCACCACCGGAAACTCATTGAAACCAAAAACAAGCAAACCTGCGAACTGAGGTTTGTGAAAAAGGACGGGTCTCAATTCCATGCGCAAATGGAATGTATCCCTGTGTTGGATGAGAATAGGAATTTAGACCGGGGTCGAGCTGCCGTAACAGACATCACAGAGCGCAAGCGGGCAGAGGCGCGATTGCAGGTAAGTGAGGAAGAAAAAAAGAAAATTGAAGTCCAACTCTACCAGTCTGAAAAGATGGCCTCAGTTGGCCAACTTGCAGCAGGTGTGGCCCACGAGATAAATAATCCTACCGGCTTCATCAGCAGCAACCTAAATACCCTGGCAGACTATGACAAGGATACGTGGTCATTGATCGCTCAATACAGGGCCTTAATTTCAGGGTTAAAGGAGGCCATGGCTACAGAAGAGGGACGAGCCCACATCTCAGAGAAGTTGGACCATATTGCCGCACTTGAAAAGGAGATTGACATCGATTTTATCTCGGATGATTCCCCGAACCTGATTAAAGAGTGCAAAGAGGGAGCCGACCGTATCAAGAAGATCGTGATCGACTTGAAGGATTTTGCCCATCCAGGCGAAGAAAAGCTTAAATATGCGGATATCAATCGCAGCCTCGACTCCACGCTGAACGTTGTGTGGAATGAACTCAAATATAAGGTTACAGTCACAAAAGAATACGGAGATCTGCCTGAGGTGGAATGCTATCCCCAACAGCTCAACCAGGTCTTTATGAATTTATTGGTAAACGCAGGCCAGGCCATAGAAAAACAGGGAGAGATCAAGATTGCAACAAGGGCAATGGATGGGAAAGTGCAGATTGCGATAAGCGATTCGGGATCAGGCATCCCCAAAGAACAGCTTTCTAAGATATTCGACCCATTTTTCACCACCAAGGAGGTGGGAAAGGGAACCGGTTTGGGCCTCAACGTCTCCTATAATATCATTGAAAAGCACAATGGTACTATTGATGTGGAGAGTGAACTGGGAAAAGGGACAACCTTTACGATCAGAATTCCTGTTGAGACA
>JAQYWL010000393.1 GCA_030145035.1 Desulfobacteria bacterium
AGGGACTCCTTTGGATCGTGCGTAAAAACGACTCCCGAACCGGCCCGATCATGCAAATTGCCGTATACCATGCTCTGCACAATCACGGCAGTACCCCAATCGTCAGAGATCCCCATGATATCCCGGTAGGTCCTGGCCTTATCCGAACTCCAGGAATGAAATACCTGCCAGATCGCCTGAAACAGTTGCTCATATGGATCATCAGTAAGAGCCACACCCACGTCAGACAGGGCCTGCCGATAGGCCAGCGCCACTTCTCGCATCTGCTGCGGGGTAAAATCCCTTTTCCGCCCCACGCCGTATCTGGCCTTGTATTCGTTTATGATGGCGTCGAACAGGTCTCGTTCCATGTTGTAAGACATTCCCCAGGACTGGAGAAAACGCCGATAGTTATCCCAGGCAAACCAGGGATTGCCCGTTCTACGAATAAGACCCTCCACAATGGTCTCATTTATCCCTACGTTAAGGAAGGTATCCATCATCCCGGGCAAGGAAATCGCAGCCCCGCTGCGAACCGACAAGAGCAAAGGATTGTCAGGATCTCCGAGCCGTCTCTTGGTCTGTTTTTCTAACTGCTTGACTTTTGATAGAATCTTTCCCCTCAAATCCTCGCTGGCCTGGCTGAAGGTACTGAGCATGCCAAGGCACCTGAAGACCTCAGTGGTGACAATAAATCCTTCCGGAATCGGCATCTTGAAACCCGCCAGCCTCACAAGGTTGTAACCTTTCCCCCCCAGGTAGATGGGATCCTTGATAGAATTCACGGGGTCGTGAATGCCGCACACAACGCTGCCCGGGTCATAACTGAGAAGAATATCTACGTTTTTTTGGCTGAGTTCTTCGGATTGACGCGACAGCGTAAGAATAATCTTGCTGACAAAATTGTCCAGGTACTGAAAGCCAAAAGTGGTTGCAACAATATCGCGGAAAAAGGCTTCCGAAACCTTGTATACGATTTCTTCAGTAACCGCATCGTCCTTCTCTATATGGTATTTGGGAAGAAGTTTGTCAGGGCCCAATTGCCTGATGATCCGCGCCAGATTCTCCTTATGAATACTGGTGAAGTGGGTGTTTAGTAGTTGCTGCTCGGCCTGAGAAAATCCCCGGAAAATATCCAAATATTGGGTAGAAGAGAAGCGCCTGACCCCGATGGCATGGGTCAGGAGGTTCAAATAATCTCTAAGGGGTTTGACGATGATCCCGTCAAGCGCCATGGCTTGAATAAGTAAGTGGATGCAGTCGGCAATCTGGGAAAAGGTCGTTCGGGTCAGGAATTCTAAATTGATAGATGCAATCAGTTCTTCAAACAGAACATTGGAAAGGTTTTCCAGGCGGAAGGTCAGGCCCAAGGCATCAAACTTTCGTTCATGATAGGTTCCGTACATTGAAGGGATATCAGCCGCGATATGCCGTTTGCGGTAAATATCTTCGGAGATCTTAAACTCTTTCGACGATAGGATGATCTGCTTCAATCGCTTGAGATAGTCGAGGATGCCTTGCAAACGATCGGATCGGTGTTCCATTTGAAGGGCGTTTTCAAGGCGATCAATCTTGGGCAACCCCTTGATAGCGGCCTCCTTTATAATCTCGTCCAATTTGAAATGGTTCAGGTTGTACTTCTGGTCAAGGAGTTTTAAAAACTCCATCAACAGGCGGACTCGTTCTTTGTCCACCTTTAGCTCATCAGAAACCTGGGATAGACCGCTCTCGATAACGGCCATATCAAGGCTGAGGAGTTCGCGGGGGTCGCCAATCCCTGTTTTTTCAAACAGCCCATTGATGACCGCATGGGCCCCATCCACATAAGGTCCCTTTTCTGGAATGGCATGGAATATCTCAGGAGCCACGTAAGGCGCGAGAGGCGTTTTGTCTCTGGTCCGCCAAGAATTTACGATCTCAAGACCAAAATCTATCAAAAGGTTATTGCTTTCCACATGGGACTGCTTCCTGAAAAAGTGTATCAGGACGTCCTTGCGGTTCAAAATCTCATCGATCTCGGTTGAGACGTCTCTGATTCGACCCTCCGCATTTATCTCATTGAAATAGACAGGAAAGAGCTTGGCGAGCTGCTTTGCCTGGTTGTAAACCGGGGCAATATCACTCTTTAAAAAGAGACTGATCTCCTTCTGGAAAAGATCAGTATCCTTAATATGGAGACCGGCAACTTTCAGGTTCACAATGAGAGCAGAGATCAGCCTTTTGCTCCATTTTGGATGGGTCTCAATCAAGTGAAGCCAGACCTTGATATTGGGCACATGGGCCGGGTTTACCTGCACTTTCCACTCATTCGTCGTTCCCCCTAATTCCGGACACTGAAACCCTAAATCAATTGTATGTTGGATAAAGAGGTCCACCAGATCGCTATCATCACCCTTGAAGATCTCGCAACCTATATTTTCCAGGGCCTGGAGGGCAGTCTCCGGAAATTTTTGCATGCTTTGGCCCAGAGCTTCAAAGGTCTTGACAAGGAGATATTCGATGTTTTTAGCCTTCTTGGCGTGGATAATTGCACTCAAACAAAGATTTACCCCTCCCAGGGCCTCTTCATGTATGGATGAAAGCCCCTTGGTCTCAAGAATCTTAAGGAGGCTCCGGAGTTTCTTGATTGATCCCTCGTGGGCGTTGGTTTCATGGTGTTCAACGCTGTCCGGCAATTCTCGGTAGGCCTTTACGATATCGGCAAAGTCGGGAAGTTCAAGAAGCTGGCTCAATTCCAACGTAAAATCTCTGTTTTGATCGATCTGGCTTAGCCTTCTCATCAATGCACGAAGTTGCTCATGGGAAATATTTCGAAACATCTCCTTCGCCTGTTCGCCTGCGTGGACAAGCGCCTCATCAAACCACCCTGCCGGATCTTCCTGCTTGAGCCAGTATTGATAAGAGGTCTGAAGTGTTTTGTGGAGCAAAGGGTTAAAAACCGAATAATCAAATCGATCTACTTTAGATGGAGATACGATCTGCCCGATTCGCTTAAGTTGATAGTAACCACTGACCAAAAGAAAGAATTGCTCATCAGACAAGCTATCCAAGCGTTCAAAGACCCTGGAAAGGATAGGCATATAGTCTTTTAGCCGGTCCGTTCCCTCGGCCATGATCTTTTCGACAAAGGAGACGATATTGTCCAGGGCGCTGGCGTGCACCGACTGGTCGGATGAAAGGGCAAGGGCGTCAAACCATTCGTTTAAGATAATATTAAGCACCTGAGGCCCATGTGGATGTTCATAATAGACGGAAAAGTTACTCAAGGCATAACGGCGCATCTCCTGCACCACATAGCTCCAGTTCTTGAATGGATGATTCAATTCACACAGGAAAGCTTCTGTCTGGTGAAGAAGACCGGGAAGATCTTCAACGACTTCTCTGAGAGGCAGGTACCTAACATCAATGGTGATGGCACGGTCTGTGGCCTCGAGATTGACCTGAAGGGCCTTTGAACTCAGCCTCATAGGAGGGGCACTTCTACTTACACAAACCTCTTTAGCGGGCTGGTTTTTCATGAAAGAAGCTTTGGATAAGGAAGTAAGTTTTGAACTTTCATAACAGGGCCGCTGGAATAATACCTTGAAATTACAATGCGTTAAAACCAATATCCCCGCATTGAGATATGGGCGCTTTTCCGCTTTTTGTCAAGGAAAAAACAGACAGGTCACTTTATACCTTGATTCTTCAGGGTATTGCAAATATTGGTAGTATCGAATACTGCGGTTAACCTGCCTGTCGTGATCCGGCAGGCCTATCTTGGAAGGAGGGCTTATGAGCATTCGTGTTGGTATTAATGGGTTTGGACGTGTAGGGAGACTCACCTTAAGAGCTGCACTTGAAAACGATGCTGTTGATGTTGTAGCCATCAATGACCTTACAGACGCTTCAACTATGGCACATTTACTCAAATACGATTCGGTTCACGGTCGACTTGATGCCGACATCAAAGCCACTGATGATGCCATTGAGATAGATGGTCGCTCCGCAGCCTACACCGCGATCAAAGATCCGGCCGGGTTGCCATGGAGAGACCTTAACGTGGACATCGTCATGGAATGCACCGGGTTTTTCACAGACCGAGAGAATGCCGCCAAGCACCTGAG
>JAQYWL010000106.1 GCA_030145035.1 Desulfobacteria bacterium
AGAGGCAAGGAGCCTGCTGTTTTACTGGGCAGTTCGTGAGTTAGGGTTGAGCGGGACTTCGCTGGCGAAACGATTTGAAATGAGCCAACCGGGGGTCGTCTACGCAGTGAACAAAGGGGAAAAGATAGTCAAGGAAAAAAACTATCGATTACTCGAATGAGCTACTTATTTACAAATGGACGTCCCCAAACTCCCCCAAACTCCCCATAAATTCTGCCAGGTCAGCATCAAGATCAATGATGCCCGCTTTTTGTTTTTCGCGGTTAGGGGCAGACTGATCGGCCGTAGCGTATAAGCCACCATGTCTGGTTTTCTTCCGTTTAGACCCACACTTCTTCTGAAACGATGGATCCAAAACGATATGCGTCAAGCCTATATATCGGCATGGCCGTCAGGCCTGCCTCTTCGTAACGTGCAGTGATCATCTTCTGCACTCTTGCTAACCAGAGCGAGTGCACATATCACTATTCATAGTTCTTAGGTGCTTCGCTTCGACCAGAAATTTGACCTGGCCATCCAATAATAGATCATCTTTAGGTGATGATGAGAATTTATTCTACTCGACATTGATTTGGGCGCAATGAAGTCTTTTCTTTCGTTTCGAGTCTTCCCGGCTGGTATTTTTTGTGACTTATCCGAGGGGGCATTCCTTGCCCCTCCGCTACTGATTAATCAGCAGCACGTCAATGCGGCGATTCTTAGTCCGGCCATCCTCTGTCTCGTTGGTGGCGACAGGTTTTGATTCTCCATATCCCTCAGCCGATATGCGGGACGGATCAATATTTCCAACTTCCTTGAGGAACTTCGCAACGTTATCGGCCCGCTCCCTTGAAAGCCGCAAGTTTAATTCTGTTGAGCCGATGGAGTCAGTATGTCCCGAAATCTCTACGCGGGAGTTGGGAAACTGGTGGATTGAGTTTATGATCTTGTTAAGGAGACCAAAGTTTTGGGGAAGGATAATGGTGCCGCCTACAGGAAAAAAGAATCCTGCTACAGAGATAAGGACATTGTTGCCCTTCCGAAAGACCTCTGCTTCTTCGGGGTTAAATAAAGACTGTACATATTCAAATCGCTGACTGGCCTCTTTCTCTCGGTGCTCCTTTTCTGCCTGCTTCCTTGCCTGGGCTGAGAGCCGGCCTTCGTACTGTTTCTGCATATCGTCGAGCTGGGCACGGAGCTCCTGAATACGATTTTGCTGTTTTTCGATAATCTCAAGGTCGTCCTTCTGAGATTGCACCAGAGAGGATGTTTTTTCCTTAATGGAGCTAACCACCATGCGGTGCGGCTGTCTGAAATTGAGCGGGCTCCCGAGAGGCTTGTTAACTTCTGTCAATTGTTCGTGATGCCAGAGAATAATATCTTCATAGGAATATTTCCTTCGGTCAAAAATCCTAGCCAACTCTGTTATCTGTTCTGCTTCCTGAGCCAACTTGTCTGCAAGTTCAGCGTGCTGGTTTGCTTTTTCCGCTTGGGTGGGATCTTCTTCCAGGGTCGATGTTGCCAGGTTGAGTTCTTTTTCGGCTCGCCTAAACGTTTTTGGTGCATGATCATCGGCGTTCTGGGCCTTGGCTCGTTCAAAGGATGCTTTCGCCTTGGCCATCGTCCCCTCCTTCAGTGTCCTAATTTCGAGGTTGCTGTAAGATTTTAAAAGGGGAGGGCGGCGATCTTTTGCTCGGTTAATCTCGTCGCGCTCAACCAGGCGGTTGGCTTCGCGAAACATATCCTCCACATTTCTAAACTCTTCTTTGAATATTCCCGGTGCTCCTGCTTTTCGAGCCCGTCCTCGATATTCAAGCACCTCCCACATGATATCGCGTGCCTGCTCGGCATCCTTCTCTGCATTTGAAAGGACATTAACACCCTCGTTGGCCGCACGCTTGGCTTCCGCCTTTTTACCTTTACGAGCTAATTCGAGGGATTCGTCAAACAACTTCTTCGCACGGGCGAATCCGGCTGGTGCCAGGACATTGATTTCGCTTCCTTGTGCTGCGGTCAGCCGTTTGTCGAGGGTCCCAATGGATTCGTAATCTCTAAAGATGTCGGAGTCGCTCGCAGGCCTCATAGTAGCACAGCCACCAGCGACAACAAGCAAGCAAGCCAAAGTACTCATTATTTTTTTCATAGCTTCTCCTCCTGGAAAAATGGTCTGCAGTTTTGTGTCCTGTGATGCTCGTGTTAATACAGCTCCGCAAAGAGGTCCCTTTCTTACCAGAAAATCCCGGAACAGAGCACGGTTTTGTCGTATCCATTTTCGGGAAATCCTAGTTGCTCGTCTTGCCATAGATAGTCTCCTTACATTTACTATTGTTCCACCTCCTTTCTACTTTTGTTAGGGCCATCTCTTGCTCGAGTCTAAAATCGTCCCCGATCATGCAGCCCACCACATCAACCGGCACCCGTATGTGCCAACAAATCGGTTTCAACTGAACCCTTCGGTTCTTGGCCCGTCCTTCTTTGGTCTCGGTCGAGGCAATAGGTCTTGAGAGGCCGTACCCAACAGCAGTAAGCGGTTCTTTTGCAAGACTTTTTTCTTACCAAGAATGGAGGGGCACTTCCATAGGGTGAAGGGTGTATTTTACCAGACAAAAGACTGTATTTTGGGGTCAGGCCAATTGGTCAGGATAGACTACATCGTAGTTGTGAAGGCCCCCCTGTCTTGCCTTAAAGATCGGATAAGCGTAAGGGTTCGAAATACCAAGCTTTGTTAGGCAAGGGATAATTCTTTTTGTCGCCTGAAGGCCCAACGAGGAATTCAATTGACTTCAATAAGTCGCTTTGGGCATAGGCAAATTCTTTTTCCTTCAGTTAGTCTTTATAGATCAAGGACGTAACGAGCCTTGATTGTCGATACTATCCTCTAATAATGAGAAAGATAATATAACCTATATAGAAAATAACGAATATCATGCCTTCCCATCTGTCTAAAGAGCGTTTTTTTCCGGTAAACATATAAGCAAACAATAGCAAGCTGGCGAGAATCACCACGCCTATGTCCACATTGTTTGTCATGCTGAAAGGTAGCGGCTTTACGAGGGAACTGATTCCCAGGACGAAAAAGATATTGAAGATATTTGAACCAACCACATTACCGACAGCGATTTCAACGTTTCTTTTCTTAGCAGCTACAGCCGAAGTGGCCAGCTCAGGAAGTGATGTGCCTACTGCCACAATCGTCAATCCGGCCAAAGCCTGGCTCATCCCTAGAGTCGAAGCCAGATACACGGCACCATCGACTATCCACTGCCCGCCGAGTGTCAATCCGAACAAACCAACAATAAGAAGAAGGGATGCTTTTACCATGCCGTGCTCCTTAGCAGGTATATGTTCTTCCATGCCTTCTATCCTCTTTGCGATACTAAATGAGTAATACATGAATATTACAAAGAACGAGAGAAAAATGAGTCCGTCTATCCGGGTTAATGCAGAAAACTCCCTTTTATCTATCAACTGATCATTTGCCAGAAAGCCCAAGACGACAGCGGCCAAAAGGCTCAAGGGAATCTCTTTCCACACGGTCCCTTTCCCGACAGTCAAAGGATAAATAATGGACGAGACTCCTAGGATAAGGAAAATATTAGCAACGTTGCTTCCCAGCACATTTCCAATAGCAATTTCGGTATTCCCCTTGATGCTAGCGATAATACTCACAAATAACTCAGGACTTGATGTGCCGAAGGCAACAACCGTGAGCCCAATGACGAGGTCCGAAACATTGAATCGCCTGGCGATCGACGAGGCTCCATCAACGAGCCAGCCTGCTCCTTTAATAAGAAGTCCAAAACCTATGATGAGTAAAACATATGGCAACCCGAAAGCCTCCAGGCTAATCGAAATTCCATTGAACCGCAAAAGCGAGCATATTCCCCGCAGCTTGTTGGAGCAAAGTGGAGACCCCGTTTCAAGCGCGGCTGCGGGGAGCTTCAATCTTGCCCTTCCTTTTGGTGCATGAATGGCTTAAACGATAAGGATTCGCCCAAGCGTCAACAAAGAAAATTCATTCGTCATATTCGTCCTGAATGCTGCCAACCAGTTCCTCCAGGATGTCTTCAAGGGTGATCAGTCCCGCTACCTCGCCCGTATTGTCCAGTACAACGGCTTGGTGGAGTCTTCTAGCCTGAAAGCTTCGCAGCTGGATATCGATTGTCTTGTCAGCCGAAATAAAGTAGGGCGGCCTCATGATTTTCTGCAAAGAAGCGCTTTGTCTGTCTTCCAATAAACGAAACAGATCCTTGCTATGTATGAAGCCCACGATATTCCAGGTATTGCCTTTCCTGACCGGGAAGCGAGAGTAGCCGGTTCTTAAAACGGCACTGATCGTCTCATCCAGGGAAGCATTCAGATCGAGCACCGCCATCTTCGACTTAGGTACCATCAGTTCAGCTATCTTCCTATCATTGAGGGTGAAAACCCGCGAAAGCATACGTCTTTCCTCAGCGGTGATAGCCCCTTCATCCCATCCCATCTTAATACACGTTCTAACCTCGTCTTCAGTCAGGAGAGGCCTCTTTATCTTGGATACGTCCACTCCAACGACTAACAGAAGTTTGCCGGTTATGAAAGTGACAAAAGTTACTACTGGACCGAAAAGAGCCATGATTGCATTGAGAACTGGAGCTGTTATCAGGGAAACCTGCTCATTGAAATACTTCGCGTAAACTTTCGGCGTGATTTCCGCGAATATCAGGATAGCCAGGGTTAATATGCCCGTAACGTAGGCGATCCCCTTCTCTCCCCAAAATGAGATAGCCAAGGCTGTGGAAAAAGCAGACATGGCAACGTTAACAAGATTGTTCCCCAGCAGAATGGTCCCTATAAGCCTTTCGGGTTTTTTCAGCATCTGTTCAACAAGTCTGGCTCTGACCGGTTTAGTTTCCGCCAAGTGCCTTAAGCGAAGCCTACTCATGGCCATAAGAGCTGTCTCCGAGCCAGAGAAAAAGGCTGAAAAGCCCATAAGTACCACAATTATTATCACCACCAGTATGGGATTCGTCAGTGCCATTGTCTGTCTCTCCTGGAAATGATCCTGCTGAAAACGTGAGTCACACAAGCAGCTTTAAGTTGTCCAATTTGCCATCAAATCATTCTCCTTGAAACCCGATCCCCACAACAGCTCCTCAACATGCAACTCTTCCCGGTGTTTTATGGATCTTGTCGGATATCTTTATGGCAAAGGCCTGGTGGGAGGCAATCCGATACAGCACAAACAAGGAAATTGCCACAATTCGAAATCTTTCTCCCTGACCATGCGGTAAAGGGAAAATACCAGCCGAGTGTCCGCCCCCAGGCGTTTCAAGGCTCCTGGGAGCGCACCGGATACGGTAGCGTCTATTTTCCTTCTTTCTCCAAGATCATTGACTGATCGCAGCAAACGAGTTCTCCCCCACCAACCTTCTTGACCTCCACCACATTCCCGCAGACTTCGCACCTGTAAACTTCCCCTACTTTCTTGACATTGGACATGACACGATCTCCTTTCATTTAGAAGATGAGTCGCTCCTGTGCGACTCCCCGGGTAACGACAGATTAAACTCACTCGAACATTGGGCACAGAAACAGTATCTCTTATCCATGTGTGGAACCACGGAAACAAGATGGGTATTTGCAGACCCCTATAGTAGCCCCTGGGCACCAGTTGGAATTGCCTCGGGTTTGTGCGGCGGATCAACCGGCTAAATCGTAAAATCCAGTATGGTTGGCGTATGGCAGTCCTTGCTGCAAACCACGCCCATCGATACTATCAAGTTAAGACGGAAATGTGATAAATGTCCATACGGTCAACACAGTATTTCTTCAGAAGAAATACCCCGTTCCGAACGAACATATTGCTGTACGCGCTTCGAGCCGGAAAGAGGATTCGATTCAACTAACTTCAATGATGCTTGAGAATTTGGTTGATCGTTCTCTATGCCTTATAGAACAAAGGTTATGTGGTCTGGTGCAGCGTCAAGAACCCTTTGTATAGACCTGAAGAAAAAGATTTTAGGGTTCCAAGCGGGTGTTCCGACGCGAGAGGTACATACAAGACCAATCTTCAACATACAGTCTTTTTTTATAAGAATACAGTGACAACCCCATTGACCCTAAGCAGCTTTTTGGTAGGAAGATACTTGGTTGGATCCATGCACTTACCATGCAACGAATCTGGTTCTTATGTATGGTGTTTGTTATTTTTGCCATGGCCGTCAATTGGGCCACCCGGTTTCAATACTTTGTCATGAGTGTGGTCGGCGCGGCGAAAAAACCCAGGATCCGAGAAAGGCAAAAAGCTGGGGCTGGGGCTGAACAGTGTATGGGAGGGCAAGACTATATGAGACCATCTAAAGACTCTGGCATGCAGAGAATGATTGTTAGCCTCCTTGTCGCCGTGGTGCTCTTGAGTTTTTTTCAAGCGGGCCCTGAGACCATCATGGCAGAACAACAGACCGGGACCGTGCCTTCAGCCGAAGACGGTCAATATGCGGCGCTGTTCGGGTCACGCTTGTGTGGATTTCGTAACTGTTTCCTGTTTCGTTGGCCTTCGAATGCCATCTGCTAATCATATAACCCTACAACGTCACTTGTAAGTTTTGCGGCTACATATAGTGCTTGACATAATCAAAACATACGATATGTTGTGTCAAAAACGCTAAATGGCGTTGTAAGGATAAACGGGAGGTAAGTTGCAATGCCTAGATTTATTAAGAGAAGTTCAAGAAAGATTGGCCTTCCTCCTGGAACACTCGTCCATGTAGGCGAAAGAAAGACTGAAAAAGTAAGAATGACCCTCATGGACTATGATCAGGAACGTTTTGAAGAAAAAGAGATAAAGGCCATTGAAGAATCCTTTCCTCTTAAGGACGAGCCGACTGTCACGTGGATCAACGTAGACGGTCTTCATCAGGTTGACCTTGTAGAGAAAATTGGAAAACAGTTCCAATTACATCCCCTTATTTTGGAAGACATCTTACATACCGGCCAACGGCCAAAAATGGATGATTTTGATGACTATATTTTCGTTGTTTTAAAAATGCTCGATTATGATGAAAAAGAAGAGCAAGTAAAAGCCGAACAAGTGAGTTTGGTCTTGGGACCGCATTTTCTCATCTCGTTCCAAGAGATCAAGGGAGATGTATTCAGCACCGTGAGAGAAAGAATTAGAAAGGGCAAAGGGCGCATCAGGAAGATGGGAAGTGACTATCTTGCGTATGCGCTCATAGATGCCATTGTTGATCGTTATTTCATCATACTTGAGATCTTTGGAGAAAAGATAGAGTCTTTGGAAGATGAGCTCATATCAGATCCGAAGCCTCGCACATTGGAGAACATTCACGACATAAAACGAGAGATGATATTTCTTCGCAAGCACGTGTGGCCATTAAGAGAGCTCATTGGCGGCATGGCAAGAGGAGAAACATCACTGATTGGTGAAACAACCGCCGTGTATCTCAGAGACGTTTATGATCATACCATACAGGTGATCGATACCATAGAGTCATACAGAGACGTGCTGTCCGGCATGCTCGATCTTTATCTTTCCACGATCAGCAATAAGATGAATGAGGTGATGAAAGTATTGACCATTATTGCCACAATATTCATTCCCTTGACATTCATAGCGGGCGTCTATGGAATGAATTTTAAATTCATGCCGGAACTTGAGTGGCACTGGGCTTACCCTGTGGCTATGCTTCTGATGCTCGCCATAGCCATTTCAATGTTGTTTTTTTTTAGGCGGCGAAAGTGGCTTTGAGAGGCGAAGTGAGGCCTTTTTACCCGGATCTGAGACAGCCCTTATGGAACTGGCTCCTTAAGCCTTAGGCGCACTCGGCTGACGATCCGGCATCCGATGTAACCGTTGGGTGATCTTTTTGCGAATGTAATCGAGGCCGAAAATCAGAGGGATGCCGAACCACGCCAGAAAGTAGACCTCTCCGGGAACAGGCCCGGTAGCCAACACGTTCTGTACTGCAGGAAAGTACAGGACCGCCCAAGAAAATACAATCTGAATAAGAATTCCGAAAAGGATCAGTTTGTTCTTGAAGATGCCCATATCCAGGCCTGAACGATAACCGAAGCGCCGTCCCAGAAGGTTGCCGATCTGCATAAGGAGAATCGTGACCAGTGCGATGCCCGTTGCCGAGCGGTAAAGAGCATCGTTTGACGCAAGTTCCTGGCCGTATTCCCATCCTCCCCGCACGAGGACATAGAAAAACAAAGAGATCGACCACAGTGCTTCAAGCAACCCCAGAAACAAATAACTGTGCACGATGAGAGGCGGCGTAAGCAACCCCTCGTTTCGGTCCCGTGGCGGACGACGCATCTCCTCGGGGTCGGGTGGTTCCTGCCCCAGCCCCATGGACGGAATGATGTCCGTTCCCAAATCAATCGAAAGGATTTGAATCACCGTCAGGGCCAAAGGAACAGGCAACAAGATGTAGATCAGATAAGGAAAAATTTCCGGCCCGTTGCTGACGAGCACGTAATTGGTGAATTTTTTGATGTTGCTGAAAATTGCGCGCCCTTCTTCGACTCCTGCTACAATGGAAGCGAAATTGTCGTCGAGTAGGACAATCTGCGCCGACTCCCGCGCCACATCGGTGCCCTTTTTCCCCATGGCGACACCAACGTCGGCTGCCTTGAGAGCTGGAGCATCGTTCACCCCATCGCCGGTCATAGCCACGACTTTGTCCATGGCCTTCAGAGCGGCGACGATTTTCATTTTCTGCTCGGGAGTCGTTCGAGCAAAGACCGACACACCTTTGCTCAGTTCCCCTATGAGCTGTTCCTGGCTCAACTGCTCCAGGGTGTCTCCTGTGAGAACTCCGCTCTCGTTGCCACCATCCACCGCGATACCGCTCTTACGAGCAATGGCAACGGCCGTATCCGGGTGGTCGCCAGTGATCATAATGACGTCGATACCTGCACTTTGACATTTTTCGACGGCGGGTGGGACTTCTCTGCGAATGGGATCCTCGATCCCCAGAAAACCGGCCAGGATAAGATTCTGCTCCAAGTCTTCTTGTTTGGCATCCGCATAGTCGCCTTGCTCAAGCCTTCGGTAAGCCACGGCAATGACGCGCAGGCCCTTTGCAGCCACCCTGGCCATTGCGGCTTCAGCCTTTTCAAGAGCCTCTTCATGAACCGCGACCGGGTCCCTTGCCAAGTCGGCCTGCACATGGGAAACAAACGGGCGTATGGCCACCCAGGCCCCTTTGACGACAAAGAACTTCTGAGAATTTGCCGAGTAGATGCCGGCTGATCTTCTCTTGTCGACATCGAAGGCATAATGTTTCTCTATGGTTTTTTCAAAATCAGAAAAATCCCCGCCTTTGCGTGTGTAGGAATTCGCGACCGCAACATCGAGAGGATCTCCCGAAAACCCCTCTTCCAGTTTGCGGACTTCAGACGCACTGAGGGCAAGCTCCAACAGAAAGACCTCCGATCTCTTATCCTGTAACTTTTCGCAGATATCGGCATCGCCCAGGTACGTAATGGTCAGTTGGTTATGAGTCAGCGTTCCCGTCTTATCGGTGCAGATGACATGGACCGCACCTAATGCCTCCACGGCCCTTAGCTCCTTAACCAGGACATTCTTCTTGGCCATCCTCAACCCACCGATTGCCAGAGAAAGGGTAAATGTAGGTAGAAGCCCTTCAGGAACGTTCGCCACGATAATACCCATCATGAATACCAGATTTACCCATAGCGACCGACCGCTGAAAACCCCATAGAGAAAAAACGAAAATCCCATGCTAACCGCAATCAAGGTCAGGACCCTTACCATGCGGCCCGTCTCGCGCTCCAGGGGAGACGGACTCCTTTGGATGGCCTGAGAAAGATGCGCCAGTTTGCCAAACTCTGTCCGAATGCCGGTTGCAAAGATCACCGCCTCGCCGCTGCCCTTGAGGGCTGAGCATCCGGCAAAAACGAGGTTTTCACTCTCGGCCATACGTGTGTCTACTGCGGACTCCTTAAGGCTTTGGGCCTTGGACTCTCCGGTGAGGGGAGCGTTGTTTACGACCAGATCGTCGCATTTCACCAATCGGCCATCGGCCGCAATACGGTCGCCTTCTGATACAATGAGAATGTCTCCCGGAACCAGATCTTCGGCAAGAATTTCGACATTCCTTCCCTCTCGCCTAACCCATACATGGGGAGGCAGAAATTTCTTCAGGGCCTCCATCGCCTTTTCGGCGCGATATTCCTGTATGAAACTGAAAAGAGCATTCAGGAAGGATACTCCGAGCAGCGCCCAACCCAATACATCCATACTCTCGCCCGGTTCTATTTTGTCGGCGACAAAACAGATAATGGCCGAAACATTCAGAAGAATAGTAAAGAAATTGGTGAACTGTTTTGTGAAGGAACGGACCCATTTCCATCTGTCGCGCACCTCCACTGTGTTCTTGCCAACTTCCAGAAGCCGTTCTTCGACCTCATGTTGGGTTAAACCCTCCGGTCGACTCTCCAGGTAGTCATAGACCTCTTCAGGGTTAACATGTTGTATTTCTTGCGCTTTACTCATAGCCCCCTATAGATCCCCATGTCGCAAGGTGTTCCTCGCAGAATCCGCTCCAGCGAATTTGCGTAGATGGCGTGGCCAAGGCGGGTTCGCTCCGATGCGCCAAGTAGAATCATTTGCGCTTTCAACTTGCTACCGTGGACGAGGATTTCTCTCGGCCAGTCGTTACTTACCACGACACGACAGTCCAGCCTGAACCTGGCAGACCCGCATCCCTGCTTAATGTCCTGCATAACAGCACCGAGGTATTTCAACCCCTTTTTTCGCAGTCCCTGGATACGTTGCACAGAAATTTGGTGAAGCCGAAAAGAACTCACGGTCATAACCCGCAGGAGGTAGACCTCTTTCACTGCGGGCAGAAACAGCCTGAAAAAGGGCCAGGCAGATTGAAAGCCCCTCGGATGTCCTGCCAGTGGAATCAAGAATTTCCCAGGGCTTGCAAGCAAACCTGGCTGCACGACCCGCACTGCCAGGACATTGAACTTGTTATCGTTGAGGAGCTTTTCGGAAATAGTCCCTGACAAGAAAGCCTGCCTCTTCGAGCGAATTCGCGTTCCGCACACAACGAAGCTCTCCGTGCTCCAAGGAATGGCCTCCAGGAGAGACTGACGGACGTTCTTTTTTAGCGGAAGGATTTCACGGTGAAGCTCTATGCCCTGAACATTGCATTCTCGCTCGATCTTTTCGATTTTCTCGGCCAGTCGCACAGGAGAGACGCTGCCGTCATGAATGTGGACCAGTGTCAGTCTTTTTTCAGGCGTATGGGTCGCAAGACGAATGGCGTACCGGGATACCCAGTCGCCATTAAGCGACCCGTCGTAGGCAAGATAGATCATTTTCGGAACTCTGACCTCCGTATGGGTACATATTTCTCATGCACTTGAGGGAATTTCAAATTTCTTGTTTAGATTTGCGTGGCCGAAGACGTATCTGGTGTTTCCTTTCTTCACGGCTGCTTAAGATCGGTAGTACCTGAATCTGCGTGTGTATTCTTCTGGCCATAAGGTTGTCTCTGACGTCGATTCTATACTGCTTAAGCAGAAAGTCCTCCAGAACAGACGTCAGCTTAATGACTAACCATGCCATTGAGACAATCAAGAGCGAGCTAAGAACCTGGGTCAAGAAAGTCAAAATTCCGGAAGGCGCTTTGACGAATGGCAGAAAGAAATGAAAGGCCAAAATGTCTTGTACTTCCAATCCGGGAGACTCGGCCTTGACGAGAATGAAAGGTCAGAGCTTGCGGCTGTACTGTCGTTTGAGCCGTCTACTCAGCCCGTCAAGGCCTGGAAACAGCACTCGCTCTGTAATGTTGGCCTGATCCAACTGGTCTCGAATTTCCTTCCAGTCTATCCACCAGCCGTCCACATGATACTCAGATGAGGAATTCCGTTTAGGGCTGCCTTACATGGGTCTTTCATAAATCTTCGTCCGGGATGTTGTCAATCAATTCCCACTTTCACTCTCCACCAAAGAAATCATTCAAAACGAATTTCAGCTTTCTTCTAAGATTGGCGTATGAGGAATGTATAAGTTTTTTTGAGGCTTGGATTTTTGCCTCCTGACCATAACAACGCCGTAAGCTCGATTTGCTAAAACGTGTAACCTACTGAAAAATGCAGCCGCCCGGGGCTTTCGCGTTCTTGTCGGTCAAGCTTCATTCCGTAGAGAAAGCCGATCGGTCCGACCGGAGTGACGTACCGTAAGCCCACCCCGACCGAGGAGCGAAATTCGTCCGGTCCGATCTCATCAAACGTATCGGTCACACGTCCCACGTCGTAGAACGTAGCGAGTTCAAAGTTGTGACCTAAATCGATCCTTGCCTCCATACTCCCTACCACTGCGGTACGGCCGCCTACAGGGTTTCCAGCTCCATCAAAACGGAGCAGATTCTCATCGAATCCTCTCACGTCTGAAGTGCCCCCGAGGAAAAAAAGCTGATCCTCCGGAACCCTCTCTATTGAGCCGTAAGGATCGATGTAACCCGCCCGCCCAAGCCAGGCAAAGGTCAACCGGTGCAGGGGGCTCCAATAGTATCTCAGGTTGAGGCGGTATTTGAAAAAATCATCTAAAGCGTTCGTCAGCCCCCTGGAAATATCAACAGATAAGGACGAAAAAATCCCTTTCCTAGGACGAATAAAAGAATCTCTCGTGTCGTAACTAATGGAAGGTGTTGTAACCAGGATGCTTCTTGGCTCGAATTCATCGATATCATCTTCCAAGATCCGTGTTGCCGAATCCTCTGAATCGCGGCTAAACTGGTCTCTTCTTTCGAAACGAAATCCCAAGCCTGTGGTAACATGTCGAAACCATTTCCGGCTGAATCCAAGGGATGAGCCAAAAATCGTCGTCCCGAAATCCTGATTAAACTCTTCCCTTCGCTCCGCAAAAAGGCCAAAGGTCGCAGAAATGCGGGACCCCAAAAGTCTCGGTTCGGTGACCCCCAATTCGCCGTCATAGCCGATCTGGCTCCACCCCCCTCCCAACCAACCGTCCTTGTTTGTCCCAAAGAGATTGTGATCCCCCAGCTTTGAGCGGACAAAAAATCCCCGATCAGTTTCGTATCCCCCACCTGCCTGGACGAAATAAGGTTTCTTCTCCTCGACTTCAACGAAAAGATTGATTTTCTCGTTCTTCTCCTTGAGTCCGATCGTTTTAAACTTCACGGAGTCAAAGATCTCCAGGTTTCGGATATTTCGTTGTCCCTGGAGCATCTTGGCGGGTGAGAAGGGCTCTCCAGGCTCGATCTCAAGCTCGTTTTGCAGGATTTTGTCCTTGGTTCGAAAATTGCCAGTGTAGTAGACCTGGCCCATCTCCACGTATGGTCCTTCGTTAACGCTGTATACGACCTGGACTTTCGATTGGCTCTCGCTGAACGAGGCTTCCCCTTTTACCCCTACATGGGGATAACCCTTTTCAGAAATCAAGGCAGACAAGGCGTTTTCATCGCTTCGAATCAAGTATCTTCGAAAGGGCTCTCCCTCTTTTAGCAGGATCGTGCCATAGGCATTTTCCTTCGAGAGGACCGTGATCCCAATGATTTTCACTGAAGAGACACGCGTTTGAACTCCTTCATCGATTCTAAGGCTAACGGTGACATGCCTTTTGTCCTCACTCCACTTCACTTCTTCCTTCACCTTTGCATCCATATAGCCTTGTTTGACATAAAGCGATTTGATCGCATAAAGGTCCTCTTCAAGCGTTTCGGGCACAAAGGCCCCCTTTTCCCGAAATCCAGGCAATCGGGTCAGCATCTGTTTTTTTATCTTCTCGTCGTCAAATGTGTAGTTTCCCGCAATCTGGATAGACTGGACAATCGAACAGGGCCCTTCATCAATAACAAACCGCAGCATCCGGGCTGTTCGCTCCTTATCGGTCTTCGTCGTCTGTTCGATCTTCACTCGGGTCTCAAGATACCCCGCCATCCTGTAACGCTCTTTGATCTTTTTTGTGCTCTTTCTTAGTCCAAGATTGTATCTGTTCCCCTCTTTAAACAGGACCAGGTCTTTTCTCAGGGTACGGTCCCAAAATTTTTGATTACCAACAAATTCAACGTCATATCTGGCGCCTTCATCAATGGTTACAAAAACACAAACGCACTGTGTTCCGGCATCTTTTTCGATCTTGAAGTTGATGGTAGCATCTGGGTAATGCTTTTTCCAATAGTATGCCGTTAGTCTGTTAATGTCTTGCTTAAGGTCTTTCTCGATAAAACGTCCTGGGCTTCCAGGGAGGGACGATACGCGCCAGATTTTCATTTTTAATTTGAGCTTTGTGTTCGAAAACACGCGATTCCCGTTAATCTCAAGCCGTTCCAAAGTCCAGTAAGGGCCCTTATCGATTTTTACACGAATGGCGAAATGACCATCTGCTGGATCTTGCCGCGCCGTTACTGTGACCCTTGGAGCGATGAAGTCTTCCCGCCGGAAAACTCCTTCAACCAACGCCTCTTGTTTGGGGAGTTCCCCTTGAACAAAAACATCACCGGGATAAACGGTCATCACATTGAGAACCTCACGCTCAAAAAGGGGAAATTCTCCGTCTATCTCGATATCCTTGATTAGCCGAAAAGGGGCAAGGTGGAACAGGAGTGTAATCCGTTTGTTCTCCTCTTTGGATTCGACATTGATTTTTCGAAACTTCTTGGACAGTTTCAATGCTGCAACGGACTCTTGTAGCCGGGTAGCGGAAAATCGATCCCCCTCGCGGAGAAAGATCACGTTTTTTGCCATCTCGGTCCACTCGGTTTCATGATTCGCACAATCTCGAAGCTCAACAAGAATCCTGGCAACAATGGGGGAGGCAGCAGATTCAGGCTTAGAGCCGTCGTCTTCCGAGTCGGCATAGCCGAAGGGAATATTGGCCCCAAAAACGAATAGAAAAAATACACAGGATAAACCAGTCTGAACAATGTTCCTGGATCGCATGCTTCTAACGAAACTCAAGTCGAAACTGCAACTCTCCGCCAAAAATTCCCTTGCTATCCTGAAAACCGCTAAGCAAGATATTTTCAAGGAGTTTGTACTCCGCAATCGCGCTCTGGACCATCTCGGCCGCCTTCGATTCAACGGCGTATTTCACAGTGATTCGCTTGGAAAGCTCTTTACCGATGGTCACTTTGAGGCGGTCCGAAGCCTCTTCATCTCCAGGTTCTTGCGTCTCAATCTCTAAGATGTCAAGGCCCGTGGCCTTCTTGATATCTTCGCCGAACGTCATTGAAACGAGTTCGGCAACCATTTGCGCTGTGGACCGGGAGGTTCCCCCCTCCCCTTCAATCAGCTCGTGTGTCGTTCTTCCAAACAAAAGAAGAGACAGAATATCCCCCTCCTCTTCCGGAGGATCAGAGGTCAGCCTAAACGTCAGCCGATCCGGCGTACCTGAAATCTCCAAAAATACCGTCCACGCTCGGATCCGGACCTCACTTTCTATGTCCAGGGCAGGTTCGATCTTGTAGGGGTTCAAAAAGTCTACCACGCCTTTGTTAACGACAAATCTCTTTTTCCGGTAGAAGATCGTTCCCGAATCAATCTCGGCCCGGCCGCTCACGATCGGATTATTTAGCTTCCCCGTCAGGCGAAGATCTGGACTGATTTCCAACCGGGCCAGGTTATTGTCTACAAGAAAAGGATTCCGACGTTTTATGGAGATATCAAGGCTCATATTCTTGAGAAAGGGTTGTGTGATCTCCCTGGGTAGCGGAGTCTCTTCCCGCTTTTTTTGTCCGACCGCCTCCAAGAGGCTTAAATTCACATCCTTGTAATAAGTTCCCTCAAGAATAACGGCCTCCCCTTGAATCATCGATTTTTTCCGTGTCCCATGAATCCTAAGCTTGGTATTCAAGACCACATCGAGCGTATCGGGAACTTGTAGCGGGAGCGCGTGTGCATCGAGGTTCATAAGTACTTTGGAAGGCTGAAACGCTTCAAGGTCGATCTTGCCCACGAGATCAAAGCGCCCGGTATCGAGCTGTCCTTCGATCCGATCGATCGTGATCGCATGCGGGTTGACCTGAATCCGACCATGTAAATTGTGCAGCTTTTGTAGGAGTAGAGGGACGGTGAACCCGACACGATTCAAGGCGATCTCAGCCTGGATATCAGGCTGAGGATGGGTTCCCCCTATTCTAGCAGAAACTAGAAGGTCTCCCGTGCCATCGGCAAGGCTTTCAACGAATAGACCTGCCAACCCCACGGGAACAGTGCCTTCCAGTTGGAAGGCCAGAGGACCATTACGCTTTCCTTTTCCTTTGATATCGAATTCTCCTTCTTTAAGAAGAAGAAGGTGAAGCCCATGAATTAAGATCTCTTCTTCCTGGAGAGACACCTTGAAGTCGCGGGCGTGAAGAAGCTCTTTTTCTTTGTAAAACAGATATAGCTTTGAGAAATCGAGGAAAGCTTGAATCCGATCGATTGCTCCTGCATTGCCTTTGGCTTCAATTTGTCCTGTTAACGTCCCATTCAGATCGGGCCGGCCTGCAATCTTAAGGTAGGGAGAAAGATCGGTCTCGTCGAAGAGAATGGACACCGAGAAGTCCTTTTTCTGTAAGTGGAATGATCCACTGAGATCAAAATTCAGCTTTCCTGAAATCCGGGCCAACTCATTGTCAAGATCCAAGTGGAGGTAGAAATCATCCAACGGCTTCCCCTTAATATGAGGAGCCTTTATGGCAATTTTTCCGCTAATTTTGGGGGCCTCGAGCGTGCCCTTTCCTGAGATATCGAACACGAGTTTCCCGTCTGCGATGTTCTGCTCACGAATCTGGTCGATATGCTGCAAAGAGACCCCCTCGGATACCAGAGAAATCGCATACGCCTTTTGAAGGGAAAACCAGCCCGTAGCCTCAATGAGTTCGCCTGGGGCCACGACGATTTGAAGCGGATCGATCCAGATCTTTTCCCCGTCTAGCTTGGAAGACAGCTTGACTTCTGCGAATTTCTGGACGCCCAGATCCAGATTCTTTCCATGGAGATTCATCGTACCCCTGGGTTTTGTAAAACTTCCCCCGATGTTGGAAGCCAGCGAAAGCTTTCCTTTCAACTTAGTTGTAAAATCCTCCATGAAAATCGTGTCGGCTTCCAAGGCCACCTCAAACCGCGGCTCCCTGAGGAAATGCATCGCATCTCGCTCCAAGATTTGTGCAGTGCCCGAGACACGAAGTGCTGAGTTCTGGTTGCGAACCAGAAGCTCTGGGATTCGCAAGGTTCCTGATGGATCCAAGCTGGCATTTAACCGAACCTTTCCGACGGTTATCTCCTGAAAACGGAGTTGATCCCCATTTAAGGCAAAATCGAAAACGGGGTGTTCAATCGAGCCAGAAGCGATGGCCTTGAGGCTGCATTCTCCGTGCACGTCGCCTATGCCAAAAGACGACAGCGCGGCGTCGAGGCTTGGCGCATCTAACGTGAACCTCGCGGTCATATCCTTGGAAGAAAGATCGAGACGTCCGTCAGCCTTAAGGTTGATGCCGCCCCCTTCCGCTTCAAGGTGTTTCAGGGTTGCGACGCCCTGATCAACGCTCGCTTCCGTTTTAAACCGGAAATCGACCGGAGCGGCGACCTGATTCGTTGTCAGTTGCCCCACAAAGACTCCCATGGCAACCCTTGCCATGAGGGTTTGAGGAGAAATTCCCTTGCCGTAAAAAGAAAGACTCGAGCTAACCGTCCCTTTTAGCCCCTTAGGCTTCTCGCACAGTTCTTCAAGCTCTATCCCTTTTTCTTGAAGGAGAATCTTGTAAGATATGGCTTCCAGATCTCTTGGAGGAGAGAGAAACCCATTTGAAAAGGCGTCTTGTAAGTCGACTTCTCCTTGTACATTGAGGTCGCCTGAAGCAGCGTCCATGCGCAGGTTGTTGAGGGTCAGGAGCCGCTCTTTCAGGTGGCAGTTCATGTCGATCTGGTCGATCCGATTCCCTGCAAGGCTTCCTCCCCCATAATCAAGATGCAGTGTCACTTCAGGATTATCTGGGGTGCCTTGAGCGGTCAAATGAGCTGCAACTTGCCCTGTCAGGCTCGGCTCCATATGAAGGCTATCTTGGAGCTCAGGAAGCGAAACCGAAAGCTCAAGAGCTAAGTCTAAGAACGGCTTGGTCAAAACATCGCTTATACTTCCAGACAGTGTGAGCTTGGACGAGTCGGTGCCTATCCGCAAAACCAGCGGCTCGATCCGACCCTTGCTGAGCGTTGCCTCCAGTTTGAATTGGTCAAGTTCGGTTCGAATCTTCGGACTGTCCACGCGCCCTTTGCCAATTTGAAAGGTGAGACTTCCCGATTGTTGCAAAAGATTCCCATCGCCAGTGAGATCGATTTCCCGGGCTAATGCCTTTACATCTCGGGCAACCATCTCATAGCGGACAAAACCTTGCGAGACTTTGAGCGACTTGACGACAATATTTATGGGAAGGCTTTCATCTCTTTTTTTCTCTGGCTTCTCCTGTGGCGCTGTTTCCTCAAGCCTGGGTGCAGCAAACGCGCGCATCAGGTTGACTTCTCCTTCACTGTCCACTTGAAACTTTGCCCGCGGTTGTTCCAGAACAAGAGCTGCGACTGTGAGATCCCCTTTAAGAAGTGTGTTCCAAGAAAGATCGATAAAAAGGCGATCAAAACCCGCAAGTTCGTCATTGGACGGGCTTTTGAGCAGAAAGTTTTCTATTTCGAATTCACCTTTAAGTAAAGAAAACCGAAGTCTTTTCCATGAAATCGCCCCGGGAATGGATGCACTGACTTTGGCCTGAACGAGACGCTGGGCATGGTCCGTCTTTAAGTAAAAGACGGCCCCGGCCGCGAATAGGAGAATCAGACCGGCAAGAATTCCCGTACCTACCAAAATATGTTTGATTCGCAACGTCATAGGCCGTATTTTCGCAGTTCCTCAGGGGTCTCTGTGTTCGACGACATGTGGAATTTCTCGAACATCATTCACAACCACTTTGTTCCGTGTGGAGCCGAACCAGACGTTTCTCAAGCTGTTCGAGGAAGTTTCGGACTGTATAAAGAGGGAAGAGGCAACCTCCTTCCTTTAAGTATAAACGTGTTTAATCAGGAAGGCCGCGAAATGCAACACGGATCATGCACAAAGGATGATTTGTGGGAGGGCAAGAAAGCGACTTCTTCATGAACAATCCGGGCCAAATAGCTCCCGATGTCCAGGCAGTCCGTTTTTTCAGATCTTCCTGACGAGAGTCGCAGAGGTGGCGCCGGCAAATTGGACAATCCGGATCAATACATGGGTCCATGTGAATCAGCACACTGGCGGCTCCTCCAAAATGATCTTTCATGATCTTTTCCACTTCCTTACCTTCACTATGTGCGTGATCTAAGGTCAAGTCGCGAGGCAAGATCAAGTGGAAATCTATATGCACGAGGTTGCCCGAACGCCAGGCCCGAAGCTGATGCACATCGATCCAGATATCCTTGCGGTGTTTAGCGAGCAAGGTAGAGATCTCCTTAAGCAGGTCAGGGTCGGAAGCATCCATGAGCGCTGCGATGGACTGGCGGACCAGTTTTCCCCCTGAGACCAGAATGTTTAGCCCCACCAAGCATGCGACGGTGCCGTCCAGCCAGTACCACCCGGTTTGATGGACTAAGAAAAGACCCAACAACACCGCTGCGGATGTATACACATCGGTCAGCACATGTTTGCCATCGGCGGTTAGGGTAGGTGAGCGAGTTCGCTTGCCCACCCGTATAAGCCCAACTCCCAAAAGGAGGTTGACGAAACTGGCACCGAGGAGAATGAAAAGCCCATTTTGAAGATGAGGGAGTTGTTGGGGATGGAGAATATGAGACAAACCCGTCTTAAAGATTCCAAAAGCTGCGAGTATAATCAGAGCACCCTCAAAACCCACTGAAAAATATTCAATCTTACCATGTCCGTAAGGATGGCTCTCATCGGGGGGGTTGGCTGCAAGTAAAATGCTGCCAAGGGCAAAAGCACTGGCCACTACATTGATAATGGATTCGAGAGCGTCAGAAAGGATAGCAGAAGAGTGGGTGAGTAGGTAAGCGTAAAATTTTACGGCCATCAATGACACGCCAACCACAAACGACAAACTGATAGCGATAAGGCGAGCTCTGATGTGATCTCTTTCAGGAAATTTTGTTTCATTTTTCCCTTGGGACGATTTGTTAGTCAAAAAACACTCCACTTTCTTTAGACATGTGCAGATGTGATTCTTCTTAAAATAAATGCTCAGGCTCAGTTTTTGGTAATGTCGGTGGCCCGTTGTTAGTAGTCCGTTGTATCAATATTTTCATAGGCTTACGCCAAATATTAGGTGACTAGAACCCCTTCTTGTTATCTATCTAAATTCACCGCATTTTCCGGTCTTGGCAACAGGCAACTGACAACAACAACGGACGCTACACAGTTTTTCTTATGGGAAAAAATCGGAACAAGCCTGGCCTATCCTTGTGTGCAAGGTGCCTTATTATTCTACTTTGGATTTAGACTCGTGTAAGCGCTGATAAATGTCTGTACCTGCTCCGTCACTTCGGCTTGGATACGATCCAAACGACGAAAACCGAGCGAGCCGGTCGACCAAGTCGTCGATAGTCCTTTAGCATTAGGGTCTCGCAAAAGGCAAACCGTCTGGCGAAGCTCAACATCGATCCTGTAAAGGTATCTCTCTATGGGACCACCTTTGGGAACTCGCTCACCATCAACCGTGTAAGTGTACTTCTGCAGGGTCTCGGGCATGAGAATGCGGACATTCACGTAAAGCATGCCCGCGAAATCTGATTTCCTAAATTCTTCGCACGAGAGCACCTTGATGCTTGCTACCTCAAGCTTCCGTTCGATAACGGTCTGTAATGTCTCTTCTGTAAGCCCGCCCTTTTTGAGTTCCTTTTTGAGTTCAGGGTCTAAATTCTCTACCTGAACACAGACGGCCTGGAGCCCCCGGAGCGTCGAACGGGATTCTCTATTATCCATTGCCAATAAGGAGAGAGGCATCTCTAAAGTAACCAAAACCATAACCATCCAAACAAAGCAATGTTTCCTTTTCGTCATATTCTTTGGCCTCCTTCCTTTATGCCTGATCGTACCACAGTTTTGCGTCGCATGATATTCCCTCTCGTGACAGCGCTTGCAGTCACCGAGGGCGTTCTGGCATCAAAGTCTTTTTTTTTCAAACCACCAGAAAAGGGTTAATCCTCCCATCACAAATAGGGGGATAATGACCCAGTGGTTCAAACCCAGCACCTGGGGTATGGTGATTTTACCGAAATCGCCCCAGGTCAAGACCGTTTTCTTAAGGCTCGGGTAGGCTTCTGCGAAGAGGCCCGCACCAACCAGCATTCCTAAGACACCCCATAACCCGTCCCATCGGCCTTCGCCCAAGGCGCCGACCGCAGTCCCTGGACAATAACCTAACAGTCCCCAGCCGAGCCCAAAGACCAGGCCGCCCAAAATATTGCCACCTAATACGGTAGGCTTGACAGAGAGTTGGGCTAATCCAAGATCCAAAAGTGTGTAAACACCCACCATGCTCACCAGGATGCTCGAGAGCATAAACTTGACAATCGTCATGTCCATCAAACGCATGGCCCCCAGTTGCTTGTCGTAGCGAATGACCCGGGCCTTTTGCAGGAAGAACCCAAAGAGCATGCCGGCAATTAGCCCATAGACGAGTATTCTCATTTGCCATCATCTCCCCCATAAAGAGCACGAGCAACGACAATTCCGCCTACAAAAAAACAAACGAGAGCAATGTATCCGCTCACGGCTAGCTGGAGCGAACCGCCCAGCCCGTGGCCGCTCGGTCACCCATCGGCCAGGCGAGCTCCGAACATGGCTATGAGCCCACCCGTAAAGGCGACGACGCCTCTCCTGATTCGGCTTGGGCCAAAACGCGCTTCCCACATGTCCGGCAGTGCCGTCCATCGAAAGGTGCCCGAAGAGGTTGACGCAATGAGGGATCCGATGAAGATACCCAGCACGAACATGCACTGCCAGTCAATTTTTGGCGCCTCCTTGACGAAGTAATCCATTTTGGCCACCCGCTCGGCGCTGAATAGTCTCTCGACCATGCCGACTGATCGGACAAAGGTGGTTGATGCGCCGACGAACTTGCCTGCGAACCACACCGATAGAATAAATACGACACCGCTCAAGGCGCCCCCTATGTATGGACTCCAGCCTCTGTCGTCCGCAGTGTTCATGATTGTACACCTCCTGTGCTGATTAAGGCGTAGCTTGCCATTCAGTGTAAACAGCAATCTACTCACATGGACTTAGGCAAGCACGGATCCCAGCTTGTACGCCGCACCCTAAAATTATTAGTTACTAAAAACGTAAAAAAAAGAAATAGGGTGGAAAAAGTATTTGTAAAAGAAAAAGACCGTATTTTTCAGATGAAGACATAACTCAGTGGAAAAAGGCGATTTCTTGCCTTACCCCAATAATCGGGCAGCTGTCTCAGCCAGACGTGTGGAGTAACCCATTTCATTGTCGTACCACGCAGCCACCGAGACCAGCGTTCCATCGATAACTTCCACCAAGGGAAGATCGATAATTGAGGAATGTGTCTCCCCTACGATTCGCGAGGAAGCCCACTCATCCTCGAGCACGGCCATCACGCCCTGAAGGGGCCCGCTTGCAGCGGCACTTCGGAATGCCTCTTTTACCTCTTCTCTGGTGATCGTCTTCTCGACAATTGCGTTGACCTCGGCGATACTCCCCGTGCGCACTGGCACGCGATAAGCCCTACCTGTGATGTGCAAATCCGGCCAGATGAAACGCAGTGCTTTTGCCGCCCCAGACGAAGACGGAATGATGTTCTCAGCTGCAGCCCACGAGTCGCGTCTGTCCCGCATCGGCTGGTCCGTCAGTGCCTGACTGTTGGTATAGGCATGGACAGTGGAAAATAAACCCGTTTTGATACCGAACCTTTCGATAAGCACTTTGATGACAGGCGCCAGGGCATTGGTGGTACAACTTGCCATACTGATGACCCGGTGCCTCTCAGCGTCAAACTGCTCCAGGTTAATTCCAGGAACGAGAACTGCGTCACAGTCCTGCAACGTCTTGCTTGGGGCGCTGACAAGTACATGCTTAGCACCCCGTTCCAGATGGGCTTGCGCCCCTGCCCGCACCGTTGCCCGACCGGTACAATCAATCACCAGACTCACTTCCAAGGCCCCCCAATCCGGGAGGTCTCGGCTGGCGTCAAAGTACTTGATCTGTCGGCGTCCAATCACAAAGCCGTCTTGTGTAGCCTTCACCTCTTCATGCCAGCGGCCGTAGTTAGAGTCGACCTCAAAAAGCGCTGCCAAGGTCGGCATATCTTTGACATCGGAGATGTAAGTCGGAACGAACAGGCCGCCCTTCAGCGCTGCCTTGAGGGTCGAGCGCCCTATACGACCAAACCCGTGGATAGCAGTGTTGCCCATAGCTCCTCCTTCCTCATACACATACTCAACAGGCGCAATTGAAAACCGCCAATATGTCCCTTTGGTCCTTGTTTGTTGTGTCGGGCGGGCTCTATAAAACGGCGCCAAAACCCCGGGAGCATGATTGTGAACATCTCTACCCCCATAATCTAGTCCCGACCCCGACCAAAGATCCTGAGGAGCAGCAAAAAGAGGTTTATAAAGTCAAGATACAGGGAGAGTGCACCCAAAATGGCTCCTTTTCTGATCACAGCACCGTCGAGGCCGTCGGGCTGCGTCAGGGCCATGCCCTTCAACTTCTGAGTATCGTAGGCGGTCAAGCCTACAAAGATAATTACTCCTATATAGCTCACAATCATACTCACAGCGCTGCTGCGAATGAACAGATTGACCAGAGAAGCGCCAATGATCCCAATTAGCCCCATCATGAGAAATCCGCCCCAAGAGGTTAGATCTTTCTTTGTCGTCCAGCCATAAATACTGCAAGCCAAAAAGGTGGCTGAACAGATAAAAAAAGTACTTACTATTGATGCGCGAGCATAAGCCAGAAATATAAATGATAACGTCACACCGTTGAGCGCGGAGTAGGTGACGAAGAGCGTGGTGGCGGTCCCCGCGCTCATCTTGTTCACCCTACTGCTTATGGAAAAGACCAAGGCGAGTTCGGCTATGATCAACCCGAAAAAAATGAGAGGGCTGCCGAAAATCAGGCGCATCATGGTCTCACTGGTGGAAACGTACAAGGCGATAAAACCGGTCAGTGCAAGTCCTATACACATCCAGTTGTAAACACTTCTTACAAAATCATTGACGAGAACCTCTGTCCTTTCTCTTGTCACAGGAACCGATTCCATCACATCACCTCCTGCTGGATCTTAGGAAATCTCCAACACTCTAATTTCAACATCTCCGTGAAACCTGACTTGCGGGGCTGAGAATGGATATTTCGCGGAGTCTGCAAGCGACCCAAGGCTTCACTCTCGTGGGAAGAAGAAACGGGATTCATCAATGATCATAGGAGCTTGCGAATGCGATCGTACCCATGCTTAATTTCCTTTGCCAGTTGCTTTGCAGCAGCCCCTATGTCTTTTGATGCGTCTCCTGCCTCGGTCCCAAGCACAGGCGTTTTTGCCTTGAGTTGCTCCCACTTTTTCTCAGCCTTCTCCCATTCATCGCCAGCCTCAGCCTTTGCGAGATTGAGCTTCACTTTGAGTTCATCCCGTTGTTGTTTCAGGGTTTCTACAAGTTTTTTCACATCGTCATGTGTCTGAGTCACGTCTCCCTCCTTTCTGCTTGTAGGCTCGAATTCTGACCGCCTGGTAATAAACGCATTATGGACTGACCAAGGTCTGACGTAAGCTGTGGGCAAAAAGACAAGTGACGATCCTTTAGATATCCAGACCTTTGATAACGTTTTTCAGAACATTGGCTGAAGCTTGCAGCTATGTCTGCTAAGGAGATATCTGAATCGCGCGGTATCCAAGACTGTCCCTGATCCGATGACCCTATTCATAGGATATCCTGAAACCTTTAAGGCCACATAGGTCAAAACATCAACCGGATTGGAGACGATGAGTAGGATCCTCGGATTGTATTTAGCGATCTGAGGGATAATATCCTTGAAGATATCTGCGTTCCTTCGAACCAAATCCAGCCTCGTTTCGCCCGGTTTCTGACTGGCGCCTGCAGTCACAACGACGATACTTGCATCCTTGCAATCCGAGTAGTTTCCAACATAAATGCTGGAGGGCTGGACAAAGGAAAGGCCGTGATTAAGATCCATCACGTGTCCCTCTGCTCGCTCAGTAGCTTGATCAATGAGAACGATGCTCGTGGCCAAGCCGCTGATCATGAGAGCAAAGGCAAAGGTGGAACCCACCTGACCTGTACCCACGATGGCTACTTTTCTTTCCTGGACAAAGTCTGCTTGCAACAGCTTCAAATATTTTTCCGGATCCTCTTCAAATGAGGCCTTACATCTCATGGCACAGAAATAATATGTCTTGTCCATATATTGAACTTGGTGTTTGACCTGATTCTCATCTACCTCCATGCCGCATACCGGATCTTTGACCATAATCCTTCTCGCTTTCTCTCTCGAACATGATTTGTCTTTGAATTTACACATATGGGCACGTGATGTCCCGGTTTCTCCCAAAACTGTGATGGACCGTCCTCATAATTGATAGCGCGGCGCCTCCCTCACAGGACATACCCATTTATGCTCCGGCTGAGAGGTCTAACGATCAGATTTCCATACACCCCCTGGTCCAAACCGGTACTGGACGCATGCCCCACACATATAGCTCTCAGTGGGCCTCGCGGCTCACACATTGGCGAGGTTCTCTGCAACGAAGTCCCAGTTGACCAGGTGATCCAGGAAAGCTGCGATGTAATCCTTGCGCCGGTTCTGGTAGTCGAGATAATAGGCGTGTTCCCAGACATCAATCGTCAGAAGCGGCGTCTGACCATAAGCGAGAGGCGTAAACGCGTTGCCGGTTTTGACGACCTTCAGGGACTTCCCATCTGAGGTCAGCCAGGCCCATCCACTACCAAATTGTGTTGTGGCAGCCTCCGTGAATTCCTTCTCGAAGTTTTCAAAACTCCCAAACGCTGCTGTGATTTTCTTTTCCAATTCTCCGGAAGGAGCACCGCCGCCCTTTGGCCTCATGCACTTCCAGTAGAATGTATGGTTCCATGCCTGAGCAGCATTATTGAAAATCGCGAGTCTTTTCTCATCACCAGCCGTGGTTTTGATAATTTCCTTAAGAGAGGATTCGGCCAGGTCCGAACCTTTGACCAGTTCGTTGACCTTATCAATGTAGCCACGATGATGCTTGCCGTAATGGAAGCTCAGCGTGCGGCTTGAAAGGTATGGAGCCAACGCATCCTCAGGATAGGGAAGGGGAGGAAGCTCAAAGGGCGCTTCTCATTGGGCAAAGGCCTGAAAGCCCATGACACTGCCAGCTAGTGCGGCTGAGGCGGCCACGGTGGTGGCGAGGAATTGGCGGCGGTTCATGCTGAGGGATTCAATATTGTCTTTCATTGGCAATACCTCCTTCTGTTCATATTAAATCCTAAATCCGCCTTGATCCCTTTGTTTGAAAAAATCAGGCGGGATGCACAAGAGAAAACTTCGGGGGTTCCACAGCCCTCGGAGTAGACAGGTCTTTTCACCGCCGAATTCCAATAGCACTTATTCTGAATCGCTCATTTTAAAGTCAGCTTTCGAATGGGGCAAGAGCCTTATCTGAATAAAAGCTCCGGTGATCACTAACAATAGGAAAACGATTACTCTCATCTCTTGTCCTAAACCTGACGCTTCGACTATCGTTCCAGCTCCAAGCAGGCAAGAAAGCACAATGATTACCCAATCCATAATCAGGGTTGCAAACACCGCCCCAATCACTCCAACAACTGCGAACAAAACTATGCTATTTCTTCCTGAAGCAAATGATTGAGATAGAATCAGGGCGAGGTGAAAACCTCCATAAAACCCTGCGAGAACAAAAGCAACGCGCTGAGCCAATACCGCGAGCAACGCTCCGAAAAAACCTGCACCAAGAGCAAACAAAACCTGTATCCATTGTGGTTGATCTGGAAAAACCAGACCCGCAAACCCCATACCGAATAGGAACCCCACGATTGAAATAAAAAGCCAAAAAAGCTTTCTCCCAAATACAAGCAAGATGACACCTAATATGATGCTTGAGATTCCCATCCCGCCTACTGTCATCTCCTGGCCATTTCCTTCATGATTCAGAGTAGTTCTTGCAAATACGTTCCCATTGATATGGCTCTTATGGCTTTCGCCCTCGTTCCTTTACCCATTTTGATCGTTCCATGGCTTGCTACGTCAAAATTGAAAAACTCGCCCCGCTACGCGGGACTCAGACAGTTTGAAGATCCCTGCGGCAAGTTGCAGGGTATCTTCCACCGTAAGGAAGCCTGACATTTTTGGATTCACTCGGTGCCACCACAACCCGCGAAGCACTGCCGTCAGGCGGAAGTCACAAGAGCCTCGCCATGAAATAGATAACGGAACGTTATCCTGAGAGTCACTATATCTGTTTACTCCTTGACAAGCAGCCCTCTTTGAAATGCCCTATCTTGTCCACAGATCGGCTATCAGTCTATGTCTGTTGAAGGGGCCTCGCCAAGTTAAGCGGTTCGGTCCAGCTTATACAATATGACTATCAATATCACCGCACCCATCAGCATCCAAGAGGGGCCGAATAACCATAACATGAACGGCACTGAGAAGTAATACCCTCTCATGCCTAATGTGTAATGGGTGCCTCCTCGATTAATGATTTTTGTAACAGCATCATAGGTCACAATCGGGTCGCGTGAGGCAGGCACATTGATTGCAAAACTGGCATGGTTGTAATAGCGAATCGAAAGGGTAAAGTTAAAAAATGCAAAGAAGAAATCGATGATTAATACCATTAGTTTGATCAACCACATTGCCCCACTCTTGGTGCCGAACAGATTGAGAGCCTGGGAGCATTCGGCAAGTTTTTCCGTTCTGAAAGCCGCATTGAGTACACCTAGGCCGATGAGCATGGCCGCTGAGGCGAGGAAGCTGGATGCCATAACCCAATTTCGAAGGGTCTGAACTGCCAGGATGTCTTTCTTTCCCTCCATGATTGCCTGGACCCAGTCACGACGCAGCCGGTTAGTCAGGCCAAATGATGTCGTCAGCGGCGCTTTGCGCACCTGATAAAACAGATGACTGTGGTAAAGTACCAGTATCAAGCACGCTGCTGACGTGAGGATTATCTCCGGCCACGGATTAGTTGGCATCAAAAGTTTCCTTTTTGTTCAGGCAGGGCCTCACTCTCTGCGTAGAAGACGCGGGTTTCTTCCCTTTGCTCTAAACCGTTCTTTTGAAAGTCATTCGTGCTACGCAAAACAATAGGGCAAGTAATCTATTTATCAAATGTTTAGGTCTGGTACCTTTCCAAGTTATAGATGTTGGGGAGGCTTCGCAAGCTTCGCCGAAGGGGCTCGCTCGCCTCCCCAACTTTGACCCCAATGGTCTCACAACCCGTAAGGTTATGGCATTCTCTCTATGTTCGACCTGAGTTGGGCAATCTGCAAACCCAAAGAGACGCACTGCTTGCCTTCAATACACTCGTCCGCTTCCTCAGGTTCCAAGTGTGTCTTCAGCTCATGCTTGTCCTTTTTCAAATCCACAACCCAGGCCTTTTTTGTTTTGTCATAGTCCACATCTACATCAATCCCGCATTCCCCGATGTCCGGGTAGATCGATTTGATTTTTGAACATAGTTCTTTTTTGTCATGCATCGTCCAATCCTCCTATGCTAGACGTAGTCTGAAACGCTGGTTGCCACTCTTTGTCTCCACCTTTCAAGTCTCAAGCCGGTGGCTCAAAAACTATAAGAACACAGTCCGACCAAAAGAGACACCGCCTTGAGAATTTTTTCTTCTCAGTCTTCAGCCAGTCTTTCAATTTTTTCCCCTAGATCCTTGAGTGCTTTGCCCACCTCGTCACCTGTCCAGCGGGTGCCCTGGATCAGCTTTTCGCCGACGTCATGGCCTATCTCCATCACCTTAACAACGGCTGCCTCAATCTCGTGGCCGCTCCAAGCTAAGGCCCTCTCAAGATGCGACGCTGCAGCTTTAAGCGCATGACCGGCCTTCGAGGTCTCTTTCTTTGCCCAGGCTTCTGAGGCCTTCAAATGGTGATGCACGGCAAGGGCATGGTGGGCCCGCGCAAAAGCCTTGCCCAGGTCATTGGTTGACTTGACAGCACCTTTCTCAACATCCGACGCGAGCTTTTCAAGCTCGTCTATGGATGTGGTGAGGGCCTTCTTTCCGTCCCCCGTCGCCCGAGCCGCTTCCAGTTTCATGAAGCCTACAGCCTTTCGCATATGGGCGGCTGCGGCTTTGAAATCCTTTTTCAGGAAGTTTTCATGGGCTTGATGGAACTGGGCCCCCGGTTCATCCGGAAAAAGGATCCAGATGTCTTCCTCTACGAGGATCCAGCCATCCGGGGCCTTGGGTGCGGTTCTTGGATCGTCGGTTTTTGCCAAGGCAAGATGGGACGTGGTCAGCATCAATACAAAGGCCATAGCCTAAAGAACTCGACAATTCATTTTGTTCCTCCTTTTCTTGCCGGTCCCTGAGATAGGGTTCCGGACGTTCAGGTTGTTTAAATAATGGGTTCTTGAGTCTCTTGTGTTACCAATCATGCAGGGTGAACAGTCACGTCTACAACTTCAGTGTTCTTTATGATGTCATGTGCCCTGTTTACCTCATCCTGCGTCCCGTGGGCAATGACCAAGAATTTGTCAGCCTTGAGGGCGGTTTCATACTAAATGATACTATCTTTGGGAATGCCAATACTGTACAATCCGGCTCCAAGCGCACTCAGACCACCTGCTATAGCCGCACTTTCCAAAGCTCCAAGCATCCAGGAAACCAGGGGGCCGCCCACAAGTAATGGACCAACGCCTGGTACCCAGAAAAACGCTGATCCAAAGAGCATGGCCCATATACCGCCCCAAAAGGCGCCCAGTTTGCCCCAGTACTTCATGCGGTCGCCAGCATTGTAGTAGCCAACGACGTGTTTCTCGGTGTGGTAATCCTTACCCACAATGGAAGTTTCTTCATGTCAAACCCGGACTTCTCCAGTTGTTTGACGGCTTCTTCGGCCTTGTCGTGGGTATCGTAGATACCGATGACAGCATTTTTTTGTTTCATGGCGTTTTCCCTCCTCCAAAATGATGTTCACAGCATCCGATGTCCCCGCTCTATTCCAGTCAAAATAGCCATCCTTCCTTTCGCCTATTGATTCTTGGGACTCTCGATAGTCCGAATTCACCTCCGCTTCTGTACACAGCTTGATGACCACGCACATAGCACCGGTACCGCCTTGTCCGGCACAACCAGTGAGCTGACTTTTTTCTTCTTTTCGGCGCCTTCGCTGCAAGTCATGCCACAAGTACGCTTCCTATGTTGAGGCGTCACTCGTTGGAAGCACGTTTAAGAACAACGTAGAGCGAAGATCCTCCCCGTTTTATGTGAAAGAGCAAGCTTTGGCTTTTGCCGACTCTTTGAATGGCCTGCGTGTAATCAGCAAGGCCCTTGATTGCCCGGCGATTCACCTCCCGGATCAAATCGCCACGCTGCAAGCCGGCATCGAAACCCGAACTTCCCGGCTCAACGTCAGTGACGATGACGCCCTTGTCCCCCGCATCCAACCCAAGCTGTTCGGCCAATTGAGGCGTGACTTCTTGTACTGCCAGCCCCCAAGCGGTATTCTTGCTTTACCCATTACGTTGTTGGATTTCATGTTGATATCTCCATTCCTATTCACCATGTGCACCATGGCCCATGATGAAATCAGCTAAAGCCTTCCTGCCTCCATCAGAAAGGGCCTTTGTTTTTTCAATTGCCCTTTTCATCAGGTTGCCGTCGGCAGGCCATACAATGGATCCAGCCTCCCCCTTGAGATACTTGACCAATTGGTCTTCCTTTGCCTGATAAGCACCTGCAATTTCCTTCAAGGATGGAGATGCAGCAGAAACATCCGACTTGTGACAACCGCCGCAGTGCAAGGCCTCAAAAATGTCTCCTTGCTGTTGTGCAAGAACGTTTGCTGCTAACCATAAAGAAGCCACCACAAGAACCAAACCGATTTTTTTCATCTTTCTGCCCTCCTTTGTTGACTAGTAGTCTGGCTGCGTCCCCTTACCTGAATCGGAGCCCCGAAATTGCCTAACTCTTCATCAAATCATACGGAATTTCAGTATCCCAATGACCGCCTGTGTCAGGAGCTCTTTGCTCCCCAACCTTTCAGGGCAGCTTGAATCATAAAGTAGCGGCTAATACCTTCCAGGCAGAGCATTCCCTTTAATCGCCCCCGATCCACAACGGCCGCAGCCGTCTTGTGGCCGGACAAAAGCTGCTGGTATATTTGGTCAAGGGGGATGTGTGGATCGACCGAAATGAAGTTTCTATCCATGACCTCGGACACTGGAAGCGTCGTGCCCTTTTGGTGGATGGCAGAAAGAACACCCGTGCGGGTTAAAATACCTTGGATACCCTTATCTGTCACCACTGGAAAATCCTCTTGGCATCCATGATACACGTGTTCCAGTGCACGTGATAGGGACTCGTCAGGCCGCAACGCCCGGAAGTCTGTCGCCATGGCTTCGGTGGCTGGAACCCGGTGGAGAACAGAGCGAAGCATAACTTGTTGCTTTTCGCTCCCAGCGCCCATGTGAAGGAAGAGCCCTATCACGGCAAGCCACCAGTTGAAGAATATGCCGTAAAGGATAAACAGCATGGATAGGGCCTGTCCAATAGAAACTGCAGCGGATGTTGCCTTGGCATAGTCCATTTTTAAGGCAAGAATTCCTCGCAAAACCCTGCCCCCGTCCATGGGAAAGGCCGGTAGCAGGTTGAAAACTGCCAGCATAACGTTGACACCAATGAGCCCCGCAAAGAACGCTTGAGCTGATTCGGGATAAAGATTCGGAGCGCTCACTCCGGACCATTGCCCAACCAATAGGTAGAGGATACCGGCAATGGCCAGATTGATGAGGGGGCCTATGGCGGACATTGCGATCTCCTGGGCCGGCTTCTCCGGCATCTCTTCCATAGTGGCTACGCCTCCGATAGGCAGAAGCGTGATGCTCTTGGCTTCCTTGCCAAAACGACGCGCAATCAGACTGTGGCCGAGTTCGTGAATCAGGACGCAAGCAAAGACAGCTGAGATAAAGAGCACGGCCCTCACGGCATATGCAGAGCCTTTCTGTGAGTATGCTGAAGCATAGATAAAGAAAAGCAGGAGCAGAAATGTCACATGAATTCTGAATTCTATTCCCAGTATCTTTCCTAGTCTAAGAGACCAACTCATTTTCGGCAGCCCCTCCTTTCGTTTAGCAACAAGACGTTAAAACGGGAATGTTTAGCCATTGTCCATGCACAAGAAACTTGTACTCGTACCTTCCCGGCACAAGCATCACGCTCTTTGTCCACAGCCCCCTTTCACCTCCGCCAACCTCCTTGATTTCCACCACGTTCTCACAAACTTCACCCAGAGTTGTCTTGCAGCCGCTCCTACGTCTTTTGTGCGTTCCCTGCCTCGGTGGCAAGGATACGCGTTTTTGCCTTGAGTCGTTCCCATTTTTCTTCTGCTTTCTGCCATTCATCCTCAGCGTCCGCCTTTCCGAGATGAAGCTTGAGCGGATCCCCGAGGTAAGTTCTGGCCAAAGAGGGAGGTTGTTGCCCCACCCGGTGGTCAATATGGGTAGGATGAGACCTGATATCGAAAGATAGACCGCACCTTCCCTAAGTTGCCAAATAGTCGGGATGGCTGGCGATGGCAATAGGGTGAAAACTGTATTTTGCTGCAAGCAGCACTGTATTCTAAGGTTCTATAGACTGTACCAAGATGTTCACACATCGGGTCGTCTCATGGCCACACTCGGTAAAATCTGAAGGTCTGCTTGACAGGTCAGATCGAAAAGCCCGGCCTGGAACAGGGGCCATTATGCCATGGACGCCCTAATCAAAACCCGAACCTGGAAGGGTCTTATATACATATGCAGACATTTTTGATTAATGAAAAGTATGACCACTGAAAGCCCCGTCACTTAACACATGGCATATGTTCAGGTCCTTTTATGGCCCAGGTACCTATCTGGGGTCTGCTTGAGAACCACGTAAAGTGTAGATCTCCCCTGTTTGATGAGGAGCAACAAGATTTCGCTTTTCTTGGAGTTCTTGGTGGAAAGCCGCGTGCGTCAGGCAAAAGCAGGATTTCTAACCGGACAGACGACCATGGATAAACGACTCGACGCCCTTGCGCACCATCATGACAGCAATCGCCGCAAGAAGTAGACTGGCGATTTTCGATGCGGTCTTCGCACCGGCGTTTCCTATACCGCGATTGATGGCCTCGGCAAAGTAAAACACAATGCCTGCAATCAAAACGTTTGGTATAAGCGCCGCAGCAGTGACGACAATACCATGTTCATTCAGCAGAAGGATAGACGTCGTAAGCACTGCCGGCCCTGTAATCAGTGGTACGCCGAGCGGCACTGCTCCTAAACTCTCCGGATCAACACGTCTCTGTACTTTTTCAGCCCTTAAAAGATCGCTCACAGATATCACGAACAGTAAGCTTCCTCCCGCCACCATGAAATCACCAACGGTAATACCGAGCAGTTCCAGTATGGCTTTGCCAAAGACCAGAAAAGACATACCAACCACTGCGGCAGTTACAACGGACTGATAAATGATGCGGCGCAACGCAGGTGACTCCATGCCTTCTGTTAAGCTCATGAACATTGGCAGAACGCCGATTGCATCCACGGCCACAAATAACGGGACGAAACAGAGCCAGAATGATCTAAGTCCTTCCTCCATCAACCTTCCCCCATTGTTCTTACCGTCCTATCAGAAGATCCAACAGGCCGGATGCCATCATGGTTTGCGGAAAGTCCTTTTCCAAGGCTTCGAGAAACCTAACCGCATCGATTTCCAGTCTTTCAGCAAAAGCCATGTGAGATCTTGCTTTGAGCTTGGCCCCTTTTGAGTCCAAATAGAAGGTCGAGAACTGTGACGTTCGGTTGGCCGTGTTTATCGCTTCCAATAACTCGGCCCTGTTCTCCCGTCTATGTGATTCCACTTTCCAGGAATGCCCAAAGTTTATCAGCCCAAGGTCCCCCCGAACAACCACGGCAACATCCATCTGACCGGGACGCCTTACCCAGAACCGGTCTTCGTCGCTTTCTACCACCTCGATGCTGAGTCCAGCCCCAGTCAGCTCTTCCTTTAACCATTGTGTATCTATTTTTTGGACCTTTTGATCGAGATCCGGCGGAGCGACCGGATATCCACAATTGAAACAAGACTTGGCTCCGATTATCAGTTCACTGCCACACTCCGGACAATGCATGTCGTCCTCCTTATCCCCATCATGAGTCTGGGCTCGAGGAGCCGCATATTTGGTCGCCGCCCCGGCCTTTGGCTTTGACAACAGCCATATTCTTCTATGATAATGCCTCCACTCCCGTCAATACGTCTTCGAACCGCGAAACGGCATAATCCGCAGTCACGTCCTCATATGACTGTTTCCCCTGATTTGAGGCAATGAAGATGGTTTTTATACCTAACATGGAGGCCCCGTATATATCCCGGAACATGTCGTTGCCCACGCAGATGACCTCGCTTGGAGCAAACGACATGATTTCCAAAGCATTTTGAATGAGTCGCGGGTCTGGTTTACGAAATCCGTAAGCGGCAGAGATAATGATCGGATCGAAATATCCGTCAAGTCCCACCGCTTGGATCTCGGGCAAGGCATAACAGGGCTGAGCATCGGAGATGAGCGCCAGTCGGTAAGTGGCTCTCAATTTATCGAGGACATTCTTTACAGAAGGATAGAGTTGCAGTCGCTTGCGGGATATCCCCCGGTAGATGTGTGCCAGCGTTCTGGCCAGTTTCTTGCGTGCAGTGGCTACTTTCATACCCTCTTGTCTGAGAAAGGTGTTCCAGACAGACTCCACGTTTATCTCCGGATATTCCTCTCCACTTTGCTCTTTCTGCTGCTTCATGATCTGGTAGTAGAGGTCCCTCACCT
Source organism: Desulfobacteria bacterium (assembly GCA_030145035.1). Lineage (GTDB taxonomy): Bacteria > Desulfobacterota > Desulfobacteria > Desulfobacterales. The sequence goes on from JAQYWL010000106.1 coordinate 35,006, forward strand.
CCCACCGATGGAGGTAAACTCTGTGATAGGTCAGGAAGTGAGCGATGCCACGGTATATCTCCTCCATAGACTCGTCGGTCTCAATATCAATGAGGGTTCCGTAAAGGTCGAAAATGATGCCCTTTATTGCCATGGATCCATTACCTTAAACTTTTTTTGGTCTCTTTCAGCAACCGCTTGCGATGTCTATTGCCTATCCAGGAATTACGGGCGATACGGAGCAGGTTAAGACTCATGTAAAAAGGGACTCGCCTTGTAATGGAGGCAAAGGCGCTGCGGCGGTCGGGAAAGTGACAGGCGTATTCCCAGAGGAAGTGACCGATAAAAGGTTCAGCCAGTCCTTTGTCTCCAGCGTACTGCATAAAGTAATGCTTCAGTTCACCAGCCACCCTTCCCAGGTCGAAGGCCCTGTCCGCAAGCTTCATCCGTTCAAGGTCTACGACGATTACCCAGAGCCCATCGCCGAAAAATATATTGGTCGGCGTGACGTCCCCGTGGACAAGGACTTGCTGGTCCTCCCACATGCAGCCCTTTTCTCGCCACCGGTCCTTGAGCCAGTATAGCTCTTGCGATTCATCACTTCCTATGTACCCACGCTTTCTCAACTGTTTCATAATGTTATCAAAGTAAGAGCAATCCTTGCCAAAGTCTACCCCGATGCCGTTAGCCGTACGGTTGTGCATGGTAGCCAGAAAATAGGCAAGGGCAGTGAGCTTCTGGAAGAGGACTTCTCTGCCTCCCCGCTGGATCGCGTTGAGGATTAAATCGTGGAGCGGTGTTCCATAGCAGAATTCCTCCACAAGGACGCAGTTAAGGTTGACATTGTGACCAAGAGGGCGAGCAATGTAATGGGGATACCGGCAAAAGCCCATGCCGCGCATATTGTTGAGGTTATGAAACTCCTGCTCCATGTGGTGAAAGGCAGACTGCGGCGAGCGGTTTGTTCTGAAAAACTTTCCGATGACGCGGGCTTGGCTGTGCCTGTCTTCATAGAGATAGACATTGTTGGACGCCTTGATCTTGTATACTCTGAAGTCAGGAGTGCCATGCACTCCTACCTGCGGGAGAATGTCATATCGGAGATACCCATAGAGGGGATCGTTCCGGTGGAGATGGGCGAGGTACTTCATGAAAATGTTAGTTCCTGATCGATCGACTTTTTGATGGGCTGCTTAGCTTCAACCACAAACGGAATAACTGCTGTCGCAAAACCGAGTGGACCTTTCGTTCTCCCATCAAGCGAGCATTGCAGGCCAAGAAAGGACTCGTTACTCCATAGGCGGATAGAGCGCTGAATACACAGAGGGGGAACGAAGCCGCTCCCCAGTCAACACCAGAGATAAGTTCACCCAGAATATTGTCTCTGAAGATGGTCAGTTTTACAGGGACTTACTAATTACAATTTCGAAATCTGGACGAGCGGCAAGATCTTTTCTACATCAGCGCGATGGCAGAGTTCGGTGCCGGGTGTCTGAGCGGTGGCTGTGCCGGCGGCACAGGCAAGACGAACGCACTCGCTCAGATCCTTGCCCTGGGAATGGGCCAAAACAAATCCAGCCACTGCCGAATCACCAGCCCCTACAGTGCTATCGACTTCTACTGGAGGGGCAACGGCCTTGATTTTCTCTTCTCTTGCCGAGAGGATCAAACCATCTTTTCCTCTTGAGACTAAAAGGCAAGGGATTCCCCTCTGATGAATCTCTTCACAGGCTGTAATAATCTCTGATTCACTCTCCAATTCCCTCCCGACCAAACGAGAAAGTTCAAAACGATTGGGTTTTATACAAGTGGGCTGATATTCGATCGATTCTTTCAGCGCTTTTCCGTCGGCATCCAGCATGACAAAGGCCCCTTTCTTTCTGCCGGCTATAATAAGTTGTCCGTAGAGATTTGGGGTCACACCTCGCGGCAGACTTCCACTCATGACCAGATAACCCATGTCATGGATTTGAAGAACATGCTGATAGAATCGCCCTATGTCCGTGGCAGTGACATCTGGCCCCGCTGCACTGATGACAAATTGCTGACCTGTGGTCTGCTCCTTTAGGATAATATTTGTGCGAGTTTCGCCGGAGATTCTGGTAAGGCTGCTCATGACCCCGGTATTGATGAGTAAGCCTTCCAACTGCAAACCGTCATATCCACCGACGAGTCCCAAGACGACGCTGTGTCCTGCCAATTCTCTTATGACCCGAGAAACACCAATGCCTTTGCCTGCTGCGTAAAGCGTCTCGGAGAGCACCCGGGTCGTGTCCTCAGCCAGCAGGCGCTCTACGACAATGGCCCGATCCAATGCCGGATTCAATGTGACTGTGTAAATCATTTAAGGCTCCTCTTTACAGGATGTAGTCAGTAGAAAGAAAATTGGACTTACGCTTTCTTACAATACTTGTTATTATTGCCTTGTTGATCTCTACTTCCTTCGCCGCCACAAGGGTTCTTATTGAGAATACCCGGAGGGCATCCGACGATAATCCCAACTATACCTGCTGAAGCCAAAATGCTTGTGCCCGGCTGACGAACCTTTTCAAAGGTCATCAGGATTGTTGCCAGAGCTATTCTTCTGCGTACTTGATGGCGACAGTCATTGTCGAAAGGAACTGGGCAATAAGCCGCATGCCGATGTACACCAGGATAAAGATACCCAGCACAAGCAGGTAACGCCACCAGGTGTATTGCCACAGCCACTGGGGCAAAAAGGCCTTTTGTGTATAGATGACCACAGTTGCTATGCCAACGAGAATAGCGATCCTCAGGAACCCCGCGAACTTCTTGAGCGCGTCTTCTGAAATCGTGTCTTGAACACGTTTGGGTAAAGCGCCATGTCTCATTCGTCGTCCAAGCCTTTTGGACTGAGAACACGAGCTGATTGAGTGGGGTCACAAGCTATCCTCTTTCTCTGATAAAGCATCCGGTTTCACTGTTTTACTGGTTAGCCGCAGGTCAAACGGCGGTGTGTGCACAAGGTCGATGTCCATGGAGGTGGATGCAATTCTGACACGACCATCTGTCTCTTCAAACGCTTCCAGAATCCGACTAAAAAGCTGGTCCTTCGTGGATCGGCGGCTTTTGTAGTCAACAATGTAACGCAAGGTGAATTCCATCCAATTCTCGTCGACGCTCACCGTCACTGTTGGTTCTACTCCTGCCTCGTAGATCATATATTTCTCAACGACCTGTTTCCAAGCAGTCTTGGACCTGGCAGCATATTCTCCCAAGAGCTCGTGGGCAATACTTTGGAGGATCTCTCTGGCTGTCTTGGGGTCGCTCCCAAATCGAACGGGCACGATAATTTCATCCCACAGAAAAGGAAAATCTGCAGAGTAGTTATATACCGGCTCCTTAAAGACAAAGCTGTTGGCAACTCTCACAATTCGGCCGTTGTACAGGTCCCCTCGAACCCACTCGCCACACTCCATCAATGTCGTACGCAGCAGTCCAATATCAATGACGTCGCCTTTAGTACCTCCGAGCTGGATGCGATCGCCAGTCCTGTAAAAGCGGCCCAATGAAACGGCAACCCAGCCAGCAATACTTGCGATCACCTCCTGAAGAGCAAAGGCAATGCCGGCGCCAGCAACGCCAAAGGCAACAGTCAACTTTCCAAGTCGATCGCTAAAAATGATCCCAAGGAACAGCATTCCTGTGAGGTATCCTATAAAATTGACAAATTTTCTGACACGGTAACGCGTGTCAGAATCCTTTACGTACCGAGTAAGCGATCGTTGCAGAAAGCGCACAATAACGAAAATGATCAATATCCCGACGGCAGTGGCAATTAATTTGCCAACAGTCGGGTCCAAGAGCCAGCGTTTTACAAAGTCTTCCATACGCTAAATCCTTGCCCTTTAAAAAGTAAGCCTGTTTACGATCTTGAGAAGCTCATCATTTGTTGACTCGATACGAGGTTTACGTGCCTTGAGAAAAAACGATCAGAAACACAAGAGCCGTCAACAGCAAAACCCACAGGAGCATCGCTCTGCGCATAGCTTTTTTGGCCCGAGCAGCCTCCCACCAGGTCAAGGGTCGAATACCCTGAACCAAGAAAGTTGCGACCCCGGAAAGATTGACACAGATGAGGTTAGTCAGAAACAGGAGCAAAGCACCCATCGCCATAGTCTCATGACCAGCCCCCACGAGCAGCCCGAACGTGACCAGTGGTGGAAGGAGAGCTACTGCCACCATGACACCAACCAGTGTGGTTGATGGGAGTCCACTGGTAAAGGCCAGGGTCCCCGCCGTCCCTGATGCCAGGGCAAGAATGATGTCGCCGAGGCCAACCTTCGTCCTGGACACAATTTCAGGAATGGTCGGATCGAAAGTGATGACTAGCCCCAAAACAAGGGAAACCGCGAGAACCACAAGGATGCCAGAGATATTCGTCTTTAGCGTCTTACGAGCCAGAGTGGCATCTGCGAGAGCGGTGGCTAGGGATAGCCCGACATTCGGCCCCAGTAGAGGGGCGATGACCATGGCTCCTATGATAATGGCCATACTGTCGCGCAAGATGCCGATGGCGGCAACAAGCGATGAGAGTACGACCATAACCATATAGATTCTCGAGAACCCAGCCACGTCCTGAATATCCGCGTAAAGTTCCTCGCGTGATATTCGGCCTCCTACGGTCTTTGGATCCGGTTCGGGCTGGACTTTCTTTTCCCTCGAGGATGGTTCCGGCTCTGGCTCGGGTCGAGGGATAGAGGCTTCAACTGGAAGGAGAGTGATTCTAAAGACTTCTTTTGATGAAAAGCGTTTTTCTAGGGCGTCCAGCACCGGTTCGGTCTTTTCTGCTGAAAGGAGCAGCTTAATAAAAACGCCTTTTTCATGGCCCCTTTCGTGCCAAAAATGTATGACATCAAATCCTTTCAATAAGTCCTGTGCCGCTTTCTCATCCTCTTCGGGAAGGACTATTTCAAGCAACCGGAGTGCCATTTGATTACCTTAAAGCTCACGAGAGGATGTCCCGAGTAAATTTGAAAGAAGAGAGCACATCTATTGAGATCTCCTGACATGGCATTTTC